>JASHPM010000048.1 GCA_030038115.1 Acidobacteriaceae bacterium
GTGTAAGTCGCCCGCACAGCCAGCCGAAAACGCCGGCCGTGCCGCCTTGAACGGGCACGGTCTCGTCAGCTGCGGAGAAGAACTCGTTCCCAGGCCAGGCCTTAGCAGGCCACGCGGTAACTGCGCCAACCGCCTCGGTACGGCAAACATCTGGGTGCTGCGCAGCAGCACTGCGGTGAAAGCGCCGGGTTTTAACCCGGCGAAATGGACTCGGAAAAATCCGTGGGCTTTAGCCCCGGATGGCGCCTTTCCTGAAAGACGCCACGCCGTTTTGAAAGGCAGGTGACTTGTCACGCTCTTAGAACGGGGAGTGCCGCCGAACTTGCGCCTTACTTTGGTACCGGAAGCCTGGCTGATTCTGCTTGCATTCATTTTTTTGTTTTGCGATTCTGAAGGTGGAGACGTGTAGCCCTGCTGCCTCGTGCCCGCAGGGCTTTTCTATTGCCCGAATCTGGATGCCTGACAACGCAATCGATGGTTTTTGAGGGAACGGAGGGACTTTGAAGGTTCTGAGAACTACTTTGTTTTCCGTTAATCGGCGTCTGAAGGCCTCAAAAAAAAGGCTTAGTTAATTGAAAACAAATTGCTTCGCGGAAAAGTTGACCCTGCCTGGGGTGGCCCTATAAATACTCGTTCATCATCCGCGCCCAGGTCGGCCAATCGTGGCTGTTCCACGATTCCCAGATGTACAGGTGATGCGGAATGCCCTTCTCGCCCATAATCCGCGAGAGGTTCTGGTTCTGCCATAAACAGTGATCGTCCCACCCCGTCGCCAGAATGTACTGGTTGTTCCGGTAGCGCTCGAAGTACCACGGGTCCGACAGGTTCGGAAGATAATGCGGAGGCATATTGAAGTAAACGTCCTCGTCGTAGTACCCGCCCAGAAAATTGCTGATGTCGAAAGCCCCGCTCATCGAAAGAAACCCGGTAAAGCGATCGGGATGCCGCAGCGCAATGTTAACTGCATGGTAACCCCCAAAGCTGGCCCCCAGAGCCACCAGATGCGGATCGGAGTTTCTCAGCCGGATCAGAGGCAGCACTTCCCCCATCAGGTAGTTCTCGTATTGCACATGCCGCGCGATACGCCAGCGCGGTGGAACATTGCGGTTGTACCAGCTCTCGGAGTCGACGCTGTCCACGCAGAACATCTGGATCTCGCCTCGATCCAGCTTGTGTCCGACAGCGCCGATCAGCCCGCGATCCTCGAACTCGAAGAATCGCCCCTGTGAGGAAGGGAAGACGACGATGGGAACGCCGCCGTGACCGAAAACCAGCAGCTCCATATCGCGATCGAGCCGCCAGGACCACCACTTGTGATATTCGCGGTTCATGGTTTGTTCACGCAGCAGTTACGGTATCGTAAAGCATCGGAATCTCCAGGTGCGCGGAGGCTGAGGCGACGCAGTTGTCAGACACCAATACTGGGAAGGCCCGATTGGCGACTCCCATCCAGGCGCAGGTCCCGCCCATTCCGCCGCCCAACGAATCGCCTCATCCGCGCGTGCGCAGGCACACCGGCTTCGCCAGCCGCTTTCTGCCCGGTGAACGCGACATCGGCGTCTACGTTCCGTCCGAATACGGCGAAAATCCGGATCGCCAGTATCCGCTCCTCATCCTGCAGGACGGCCAGAACCTCTTCGACCCGCGGACCTCCTTCATCCGCGGCAAAACATGGCGCGTCGCGGAAAGCGCCGACGACGCCATCGCTGCCGGAGAAGTGGAACCGCTGGTCATCGCAGGAGTGGCCAACGCCGGCGAGCGGCGTCTTGCCGAATACACCCCGACCCGCGACTGGAAGCTCGGCGGCGGAGAAGCGAGCAAATACTCACTCATGGTCACCCGCGAGCTGCTGCCGTTTCTGCGTGCGGAGTATCGTCTTCGATCCGGAACCGGCGATACCGGCATCGGTGGCTCGTCGCTGGGTGGCCTGGTCTCGCTCTGGATTGGCCTGCGCCATACAGACATTTTCGGCAAGCTCGCGGTGCTCTCGCCATCGGTTTGGTGGAATCACCGCTATATCCTCGCGTACCTGAACGGCGTCGCGCCGGAGCTCGCTCGTCGGCCGCGCATCTGGCTCGACGTTGGCGACCAGGAAGGCCGTCGGACATTGTCCGACGCGGACCTGCTCCACGCGCGCCTGCGCAAGCTGGGCTGGCGTGACGAGGCGGATCTGCACTTCGAGGCCGTCGCCGGTGGCGCCCATGACGAGGCGTCGTGGGCCCAGCGCGTGCGGCCCATGCTGCGATTCCTGTTTCCGGCGCAACGCCTTGGGAACCCGCAATAACCGAAAGCGCCCCTGTTAACAAAAGAGGTATACTCACTGTTCAGAGGATGCTCCGGAGATGAAGGCCCCAACGGGGTCTTTTTTGATTCCGGAGTAATCTCCGCGCTCCCACGTGTTGACAGGCGGATTTCTCTGGAACTCCATGGGTAATCTACTCGATAACATCCACTCTCCTGCCGATTTACGCAAACTGTCCGTGCCGCAGCTGGAATCTCTGGCTCAGGAGATTCGCGAACGCCTCATCGTCACCCTTTCGAAGACTGGCGGCCATCTCGGCCCCAACCTCGGCGTCGTTGAGCTGACGCTGGCTCTGCATACCGTTTTCGAAACTCCGAAGGATAAGTTCGTCTTCGACGTAAGTCATCAGGCATACGTGCACAAGATGCTCACCGGCCGCTGCGCCCGCTTCGACACGATACGCCAGCCGGGCGGACTGAACGGCTTCATGCTGCGCACCGAGAGCGAACACGACTGTTACGGCGCGGGCCACGCCGGAACCGCTCTTTCCGCGGCCCTGGGCATGGCCGTGGCGCGGGACCTGGCTGGCGGCAGGGAGCACATTATTGCGCTCGCCGGGGACGCGGCATTTACCAACGGCATTTCTTTCGAGGCGCTGAACAATATCGCCGACCAAACGAAGCGCCTGATCGTTGTGCTCAACGACAACGAGTGGTCGATTGATCGCAACGTTGGAGCCATCGCGAAATACCTGCACAAAATTGTCACCAACCAGCACGTCAGCCAGTTGCACGAGAGCGCTGGCCGGTTGCTCGCGCGCATCGGCGGCAAGGGCGCGGTGAATGTGGTGAAGCGCGCCGAAGAAGCCGCCAAGGGTATACTGTGGCCCTCGTTCCTGTTCGAGGAATTTGGCCTTACCTACTACGGCCCGGTGGACGGCCACAATGTCGGGCAGCTGATCGAGACCCTTCGCTTCCTCAAGCAGCAGGAGCGCCCGGTCATCCTGCACGCCATCACCCAGAAGGGACGCGGATTCCAGCCTGCCCTCGACAAGCAGAAGAAGTTCCATGGCCTCGGACCCTACGATCCTGAAACCGGCAAGACAGAGTCGTCGGGGCAGCGTACGTATTCGGAAATTTTCGCCGAAACCCTGGTGCGCCTGGCCAACGAGAACGAGAAAATTGTCGCCATCACCGCAGCCATGCCCAACGGAACCGCGCTCGACCTCTTCCGGCCGCATCACCCCAAACGATATTTCGATGTGGGCATTGCCGAGGAACACGCCGTGATCTTCGCGGCAGGCATGGCCACCCAGGGGTTCAAGCCCTATTGCGCCATTTACTCAACCTTCCTGCAGCGAGCGTTCGATCCGGTGGTGCACGATGTGTGCCTGCAGAACCTCCCCGTCGTCTTCTGCATGGACCGCGCGGGCCTGAGCGGCGACGACGGTCCCACGCATCACGGGCTGTTCGACATCGCGTACCTGCACGGCGTCCCCAACATCGTCCAGATGGCTCCTACAGATGAAGACGAGCTGGCCGACATGATGTACACCGCGATGCTGCACGGCGGTCCGAGTGCGATTCGCTATCCGCGCGGGACGGGGCCGGGCGCAAAGATGAAACAGCGTCCCGAGGTGCTGCCCATCGGCAAAGCGGACGTCCTCCAGGATGGAGAGGACTTCGCGATCCTCGGTCTGGGTGCGCTGCTGCCCATGGCCGGGGAGCTGGCCCGGACACTGGAGCAGCAGGGCTACTCGGCGGCTGTGATCAATCCGCGATTCATTAAGCCGCTCGATCGAGAGCTGATTGCGCGCTATGCCCACCGGGCGACAGCCCTCGTCACATTTGAGGACCATGTGCTGATGGGTGGGTTTGGCGCCGCGGTCCTGGAAGCTCTCAGCGAGATGGGCATCGACACCCCAGTGGTCCGTATCGGCTGGCCGGACCGTTTTATCGAGCACGGCAAAGTAGATCAGTTGCGCACCCGCTACGGGGTCAGCGTGGAAGCAGCCCTGGAGAAGCTTACGCCCTGGTTAAGGCGGAACGCGCCCACACTGGTGGCGCAGTAGATCGGCTTCTGGCGCGCCTCGCTTACGGTGTGGGAAGATGCGAACAGGCCCCGCATTCTCGCGCCCCTGTCCTCGTGCTATGACCACCTCCTCCGTCCAGCTTCGCAGCAACCACGTCCGGTCGACCCACGACCAATGGATCATCGCGATCGGCCTCTTCAAGCTCCTGCAGGCGGCGCTGTTCATCCTGCTGGGCATTGGCGCCATTCGGCTCCTTCACAGGGACCTGATGGTCGTGGCGGAACATTTTATTCTGGCCATGCGTTTTAATCCCGAAGGCCACTTCGTCAATCTCGTGCTGGAGAAGGTGGCAATGATCGATCCGCATCGGCTCCGGCAGATCAGCGCGGCCATCTTCGCCATCGCCGCGCTGGACCTCGTCGAAGGTACGGGCCTCGTGCTGGAACAAGCGTGGGCCGAGTTCGTGACCCTGATCCTGACGGCGTCGTTTCTG
>JASHPM010000378.1 GCA_030038115.1 Acidobacteriaceae bacterium
ATCCAATTTGCGGTTGTGCCATTGTAGCGGCCCACAATTGCCGTATCGTCGGCAATACGGAAGTTTCGAGCCAAGTCAGGGAAAAGCAGGTCCCTCGGCTCCGCCTACCCCATCTGCCCCAAAGCGCTCCGCTCGGGATGACAAGGTCCAGTTTTTGGGTGATGAACAAAGTCCTCAACTTCTTCGCGAGGAGTGGGAGCTGACGGAGGTAGTCGTGGTGCGCAGCCGCTACAACGAAGGGAGGGGGTCAATGTATCTGCAAGTTGTAGTGGGGCATGCGCTTTGGTTATTGAAGGCTGGTCACTATGGTGACCATCCTTGTATTGTCCGGAAGTGCACTCGTTTTCTTATGCAGTGGCAGCGCCCCAAATCGGAAGTTCGCGGCATAGCAATTGCTGTTTTCGCTCTGCTGGTGGGGATCGCGATTGCCCTACGGTTCATTGGCTCCGCACTGTCTGGCGAGACCCGATCGTCACTGAGCGGCGTCGGGATTGGAATCTTCAGCCTTATTATTCTCGGACTGGTCATCCTGAAATCGCTGGCGGACCGGCGATTCAGAATGGAGCGAGATCTGTTAGAGGCATTTCTGGAACATATCCCGGACAACGTATTTTTTAAGGATCGGGAGAGCCGGTTTTTACGCATCAGCCGGGCGATGGCGCGCTATTGCGCCCTGGACGACCCAGCGCAAGTGATCGGCAAGACCGATGCGGACATTTTCAGTTCGGAACATGCCGGTGCAGCTTTCAAAGACGAACAAGAGATTATTCGCACGGGTCAATCCAAGGTAGGGATGGAGGAGAAAGAGACCTGGCCGGATGGGCGGGAGAGCTGGGTGCTGACCACCAAGGTGCCGCTGAAAGACCGGCGCGGACAGATCATCGGGACCATGGGAATCGCTCGCGATATCACCGATCGCAAAAAGGCAGAAGCACGCATCAGCTATATGGCGCTGCACGATGCGCTGACCGGACTGCCCAACCGCATCCTATTGCAGGATCGACTGGGCCAGGCCATTGCGCTGGCATCCCGCAAGGAGAGGCGGGTGGCGGTGCTGATGATGGACCTGGATCACTTCAAAGATGTGAACGATACGCTGGGGCACTATGCCGGCGACCGCCTGCTGGAAGCTGTATCGGTGCGGCTGAAGGCGTGCCTGCGCGAAAGCGACGTGGTGGCGCGACTGGGCGGGGACGAATTTGTGATTGGGCTACCCGATGTTGGCGGGAACGAGGAGATGGAAAGAGTGGCGCAGAAGGTGCTGGCCACGCTGGTGGAGCCGATCGAAATCGAAGGCCATGAACTGAAGATCAGCGCCAGCATCGGCATCAGCCATTACCCAGGCGATGGAGAAAACGCGGAGATTCTGCTGCAGAATGCGGATACCGCGATGTATAAGGCCAAGGCGAGGGGGCGGGGCAGCTATTTCTTCTTTACGCCGGAGCTGAATGAGGCGTCGCAGCGGCGGCAGAAACTGGGCCACGAGCTGCACCAGGCACTGGAACGCGGGGAGTTTGTGCTTTATTACCAGCCCCTTGTTTCCACGAACCTGGGGCGCATCACGGGCGTGGAAGCGTTATTGCGCTGGCAGCACCCGGTGCAGGGGCTGATCTCGCCGAACGAGTTCATTCCGCAACTGGAGGAGCTTGGGTTGATGGTGGAGGTGGGCCACTGGGTGTTAAAGACAGCCTGCCTGCAGTTGGTCGCCTGGCAGAAGGAGGGACTCGGGCCGATCCGGATGGCGGTGAACCTGTCCGCGCAGCAGTTCTATCGAAGCGATATCGTGAGTGCGGTGAAAGAAGTATTACGCGAAACCGGACTGGATCCCAGGTGGCTGGAACTGGAGCTGACGGAGAACCTGACGCTGGATGACTCCGAGGCTACGATCAAAATCATGCGGGACCTGAAACGGATTGGGGTGAGCCTGTCGCTGGACGATTTCGGGACGGGGTGGTCGTCGTTGTCGTATCTGAGACGGTTTCCGCTAGACCGGATCAAGATCGATCGGGCCTTCATGCGCGACGTAATATCGCAGCCGGCTGCGGAAACGGTGGTGCGGACGATTATCGATCTGGGACGCGACCTTGGTCTGGCGTGCATTGCGGAGGGGGTTGAGACGCGTCAGCAACTGGAGTTTCTTCAGAAGCGGAAGTGCACGGAGATGCAGGGGTTCCTGTACAGTCCGGCGGTACCGGCAGCGGCGTGCAGCGCGCTGCTGCGTTCAGGGAATCGCGGATTCGGGGACGCTTCGCGCGAAGCCGACACGGTTAAAACGACGGGACATGCAATTCTCTGACGCGATCGGGTGAATGAGAAAGCTCAGGCCAGCGAAAATTCCTTCAGGCGTGCGGCTTTTCGATCGAAGGTGAGGGTGGTTGAGCAGCCGGCCCAGGCGCCAAGAGCTCCGATGAGGGCGGCGGAGAAGGTGGCGGCGCCGGTTTTGAGGGCGATCATTGCGGTGAAGACTTCGCGCTCGTTCTGGATAAGAAGGGTGTCGGCCTGCAGCAAGCGTTCGATGGCGGCGGCGATGCCGGAGTCGGGCATGGCGTAGGCGCGGCGGAGGACCCATACAGTTTCAGCCGTGGTGATCAGACTGATGAAACCGGGCCGATCCTCGGTGAACCGCTCGACGATTTGCGTGGCGCGGGGAGACTGGGCCGGGTCATCCTGGGCCAGATAACGGACGAGGATGTTCGTGTCAATGGCGATCACCGGCGTTTCCCGCGCCTGAATCCCTCGGTCGCGCCCGCTGCGATGGCCGCCTCTATCTCCCGGAGCGTGACGGGGCGCCCCCTGCGCCGCGGGACGATTCCTTTGAGGGCAGTCACGCTGATTTTGGGCAGCATGACAACGGTTCCGTCGGGATGGATGAAGAACTTGACCCGGTCCCCGGGCCGGAGATGGAGGTGATCGCGGATGGCCTTGGGGATGGTGGCCTGGCCTTTGATGCTGAGCGCGGATTCCATGGGATTTCTCCCTTTACATTTTAGCAGAAGTAATACCCGGCAGAGGATTTGGAACTGACAGCGTTTGTGTCGAGTTGGGTCAGGGGCGGAAGGTGGGTGGGGGCTGGAGGGCGGTGGAGGTGGGTTCGGTGGATTGCAGGGTGAAGTGGAGGGTGGTGTTGGGGGTGATTTGGTCGAGAGGGAGCCAGAGCTGGTTGTAAGGGTGTCCGTTGAGGGTGATGGCCTTGACGTAGACACCGGGGGTTGGTTCGGATTGCTCGGAGGTTATGACGAACGTGCGGCCGCGTAAGTGGAGGGTAGCTTCCTTAAACATGGGAGTGCCGAGGAAGAAGCCGGCGACGCCGGGGACTCCGGGGTAGAGGCCGAGAGCGTTCCAGACATAGACGCCGGAGGTAGCGCCGAGGTCGTCGTTGCCGGGGATGCCGTCGGGTTTGGCGGAGAAGGTTTGCTGCTCGATACGGGTGACGACGTCATCGGTTTTCCAGGGCGCGGCGGTGTACGCGTACACATAGGGCGTGACGAAGTCGGGCTCGTTGGCCATGTTGAAGCAGGGCTGGTTCCAGCAGATGAGTTTCGAGAAGAAGCGGTCGAGGCGGGGGATGACGGCGGCGCTGCCTCCCATGGCGGCGATGAGGCGCGGGTAATCGAAGGGGATCATGAAGGAGTATTGCCAGGCGTTGCCTTCTTCGTAGCCGATGGGGCCGACCCAGTCGGGAGCGTTGGGCGCGCGCGGGAGGGAGCGGTCGGCGTCGAAGCCGGGGAGCCAGGAGCCGTCGGCGAGGCGGGGGCGGATCCATTGGGTGGTGGGGTCGAAGAGGTTCTGCCAGTTCCCTGCCCTCTTGATGAGCATGTCGTAGTCGGCGGTGTCGTGGAGGGCGTGGGCGAACTGAGCGATGGCGAAGTCGTCGGAGGCGTACTCGAGGGTGCGGGAGGCGGCGATGGAGTCGTTGTCGACAGGGACGTAGCCGAAGTGGAGTTCGGCGGCGAGGTAGGGGCGTTCGGATTCGCCGTGGGGGCCGGAGCCGGGGTTGGTGGCGGCTTTGATCATGGCGTGGAGCGCGGCGGTGGCGTCGAACGGGCGCGCGCCGAAGGCGAAGGCGTCGGCGAGGAGGATGGTGGGCGAGTCGCCGCCCATGACGTAGGTGGTGTCGTTGGCGGCGGGCCAGCGCGGGAGCCAGCCGGACTGGGCGGCGTCGTTGACGAGGGACTGGGCCATGTCGCGGGCTTGCTCGGGAATGAGGAGGGACTGGAGCTGGATGACGTCGCGGTAGATGTCCCAGTCGGAGAAGTTGGCGTACTGGTTCCAATTGCAGGGGGGGCCGATGCAGAGGCGGGGCATCTGGTGAACGAGGCCGTCGAAGCCGATGTAGTCGCCGTTGGCGTCGGTGAAGAAATTGGGCGAGAGGAACATGTGGTAGAGGCCGGTGTAGAAGATGGTGCGCTGGGCGGGGGTGCCTCCGGTGATTTCGATTTGGTTGAGGAGCCTGGACCAGTCGCGCTCGGCGTAGTGGTGGTAGATGCCGAAGTCCCAGTTGGGAATTTCGAGGGCGAGGTTGGCGCGGGCGTTCGCGACGCTGACGAAGGAGATGCCGACCTTCATGGTGATGTCGCGTTGGGAGCCGAAGTCGAGCCAGGCTCCGGCGTGACGGGCGGATTCTTCTTGGGCGCTGGGGTCGATGGCGTCGTCGTTCCACATGGCGGTGCGGACGAAGGGGTGGTCGAATTG
>JASHPM010000379.1 GCA_030038115.1 Acidobacteriaceae bacterium
AGGCAGCTCCCGACGGATCATGATTATGCGGTTCCGACCCGCGAATATCAGACTGATCAATCGCCGCTGAAACCTGCCCAGACTGCTGCTGGCTCTGTACTCGGAGAAAGACAACAACAACGACAAAAACAACCCCACCGATTGGCGGCGTTGACAGGGTCACTCCATATCAGGGCTAAGCACTCATAGAGAGCAGCTTGGGTCACAGGAACCGCATAGCCACCGGCATACGGGCCAGCGTCCCGACGCCAGTGGCCGACTCTCGCCCGGAAAGGTGAAGGAGAGCCGAGAAGTTGTCTCATATCGACGACAGTGTGGCGGAACGGTGCGTCGAGAACCTCCTTAACCGTTAAATTCGAACCGTTGACACCCCTTTCGCGGGCGCGAATACTGTAATTGAGCGGGTGTTGGAGTCCACTCTAACCGCCCCTTTCACGAGGGGAAGATGACTCCTACGAGATTGAACTCGGAAGGAGTCCGCCTTGCTCTCCCAAGCCATAATCGATGGTGGGCAGGATTTCTCTGCCGGTGAAAGTGAATTGTTCGCCACGACGAGGTTCACCCAATGACGGTGCCTCAGCCTGCCGTATCAGAGTTCATCGACACGCGCCATCTCACTTCTGATGTGAAGCGATTCCGGAGCATCCTCTTCTCCAATGGGCAGGGCTTGCCGGAGATGGACAGGCAGCCACAGCCCGAATGCTTTGCCGACCTGAATCTCGACCAGATTGTCGCGGCGGTGACGGCGGGCCGCGATGATTACGATCTCAAACCGTTCTTTTATTTGCCTTCGCGAGCTCTGACCGAGATCAGCTACCGCCACGACGTTTTTCGGGATATAGAGCATCCGGCAACCGCCGACTGTCTCCGCACATTCGCAACTGAGTTGCACAAGATACGGGACGAAATCTCTCGGACGCGGAAGCTCTCTTACGAGCTCCAGAGACAGCGCTGCCTTCTCGATTCGGTCGGCGGCTACTGCGGTGCACTGCAGAAATTCGCTGACGGACTCAGGCACGCAGAGGTCCGGTCTGATGGACTGACAATGTTCCGCCTGTACCTGGAGGAGTACCTTTCTAGCCCGCGATTTCGAAAAATGGCGGCCGATGCGCATCGCATCGCCGGCGAACTCAGGGAGATCCGTTACGCGCTGCTGGTCGCAGGAAAACGAATCACGATTCAGCACTACGAGCCGCAACCGGACTATGGCGCGGATGTTCTGGAGACTTTTGAGAAGTTCCGCCAAGGAGGGACAAAGGAACACATCTTCAATTTCCGATTTGCGCTGGAAATGAATCATGTCGAGGCAGCGATTCTCGACAGAGTGGCGCTTCTTTATCCCGAGGTGTTTTCTACACTCGCAGTCTTCTGCTCAGCCCATGCACATTTCCAGAATCCAGTGATCGCCCAATTCGACCGGGAAGTGCAGTTCTATCTCGCGTGGACTGAGCACATGCACCGCCTCAGAGACGAGGGCCTTTCGTTCTGCTATCCCGAGGTCTCCGCGCAATCGAAAGCGGAGAGCGCTGAAGAAACATTTGACTTGGCACTCGCGGAGAAGCTGCGCGCTGACAAGGGTGGAAAGCGAGTCGTCACAAATGACTTCTCGTTGTCGGGCGAGGAGCGAATTCTCGTTGTCACAGGCCCGAACCAGGGCGGCAAGACGACTTTCGCACGAATGTTCGGCCAACTGCATTATCTTGCGGGACTGGGCTGCCCGGTACCGGCGAAGGAGGCGCAATTGTTCCTCGCCGATCAGGTCTTCACACACTTTGAGAAACAAGAAGACATCGGAAATCTCACTGGCAAGCTGGAAGACGAGTTGCTCCGGGTCCGCCGCATTCTGGAATTGGCAACACCGGAGAGCGTCCTGATCATGAACGAGAGCTTCCTCTCCACAACTCTGAAGGATGCTCTCTTCCTGAGCCGGGAAATCATGATGCGCATCGCGCAGCTGGACATGATCTGCGTGTCCGTCACCTTCCTCGATGAGCTGGTATCCATGAGCGCCACTACCGTCAGCATGGTTGGCGAGGTTGATCGGGGAGATCCATCGTTGCGAACATTCAGGATTCTGCGCAAACCCGCCGATGGTCTGGCCTATGCTATGGCGATTGCTGAGAAGTATCGCCTCACCGAGGGCGCCGTGAAGAAACGGATCGTCGGAAACGCTGCGGGGCAGCCATCATGAAGGCCTGGCTGATGCATGAGGATCGAGACTTCGACCCGCGCGCGCCGTTGCCTCCGAATGCCAACGACCTGGTGCAGGACCTGGGCATGGATCTGTTGCTGGACACCATGTCTGCGGGCGACCCCTTCCTGAGGGAGGTTGGCCGGCAAACTGCGCTGAGCTCTCTCAACGACCCCGCTGCGATTCTCTACCGGCAACAGATTCTCTCTGACGCTATGGCGCATCCGGACGTCGTTCGTCAGCTTTACGCTCTCGCCGTCGAAGCCATTGAACGCGAAAAGCGCGTCTGGGGCTGGATGACAACGAAGTACCCGAATGAGCTGCTGCATCGCGCGGTCGAAGTGCTGGAGATCTTTGCGGGCATGCTGACCAGCCTTCGGCAGATCGCGGATGGACAATTACCAGGATTCCACTCAAAGGGATTCCGCCGCTTCTTTACGAGGCTGCAAAGCGAACTCAATGACGCCTACCTTGGCCGCGTCAGGGATCACCTGGAGCGGCTCGCTTTTCCGGGAGGCCTTCTGATGAGCGCGGAACTGGGGCCGGGGAATAAGGGAACACATTACATTCTGCGCAAGCCGCTCGAGGCAAGAGAAGGTTGGCTGGCGCGGCTGCAGGATTGGATCGGGCGCTTCACCAAGGATTCCGACGCGTTCACCTATGAAATTGCCGAGCGCGATGAAGCCGGATTCAATGCCCTGGGCGAGCTGAAGGGCGAAGGCATTGCGTCCGTCGCCGCGGCTCTGGCTCAATCGACGGATCACATTCTGGACTTTTTCAAAATGCTGCGACTGGAACTCGGGTTCTATGTGGGATGTCTCAATCTGCGCGATCAGCTGGCGGCCAGGGGAGAAGACGTCTGCATTCCGCAAATCGCTGGCCCGGACGAAGCTGCGCTGTCCGGTCACGGACTCTATGATCCGTCGCTTGCGCTGAGCATGGGAGGGGGCGTTGTCCCGAATGACATTGCTGCGGATGGAGCGCAGCTCGTGATGATGACCGGTGCAAACCGCGGCGGCAAGTCCACGCTGCTTCGCGCGCTGGGTTTGGCGCAGATCATGATGCAGTGCGGGATGTTTGTGCCGGCCAATGCCTGGCGCGCCAGCCTGTGCAACGGCGTGTTCAGCCACTTCAAGCGCGAAGAGGACGCGACGATGAAGAGCGGCAAGCTCGATGAGGAGCTGGCGCGGATGAGCGCTATCGTCGATCGTCTGACTCCCCATTCGCTCGTTCTTCTCAATGAATCGTTTGCGTCAACCAACGAACGGGAAGGCTCGGAGATCGCAAAGCAGATTGTGCGGGCACTCCTAGCCATGGGAATCAGGGTCTTCTACGTAACACATTTGTTTGACCTGGCGGCAAGTTTCCACGCCGAACAACCTGCGAAGGCTCTTTTTCTCCGCGCAGAGCGCCTGGCCAACGGCGAACGAACCTTCCGACTCGCAGAGGGTGAACCTCTGCCCACGAGCTTTGGCGAGGATTTATACCAGGTTGTCTTTGGGCAGTCCGATGAAGGCAGCGATCTATCTCTCCCGGGTCTATGAGGACGGAGCGACCCGTCACCGTGTTCGCTACGCGATCTCCCAATATTCTGCGCGATCGCGTCGTCAACGAGGGAGCGTTCAGGGTCTGCTTTGAAATGGGGGATCAGGACCAGGTGGTGACAACCATTCTTCGCCGGGGGTTGAAGAACCCGCGACTGCGCGCGGCATTGGAGCGCAGCCATCTCATCGAGCTGAACCGGTGGCTGCTGCCGCGTCCGGATCTCGCCGAGGCCTATCTCGCAACTGCCGTTCTCGATATTCTGCGGCCGGTCGGAAGGGTCATTCCTGCTACCGATAAAAGAGCGCGAGGGCCAGAATCAGGACGAGAAGCATCCCGATGAGAGCATTGTAGAGGTTGAGATAGCCGGACTGGAGTCTGCTGACCGCTTCTGCAAGTTTGCGGACAGCTCGGGCCAATGGACGGAAAAGTCCCGGCCCGAAGATGGGCGCGACTTCCTGATTGAAGATGAGCCGCTTCACGAAATAGGGCCCGTGATCGTATTCGCGCTCCAGGTTGTGCGTGGGGCCGTAGATGAATCCATAGAACGTGCGTAAAGCGTTGGAGAAGGCCAGCGAAGTGGTGGCAATGCGGCGAGCGTCCTCGCGCCGGCCGCCGGACCAGATCGCGACACGGCGAAAATGGAGAGAACGCCGGCTGAAAATGAATAGACCCACAGGCAGCAGCGCCAGCAGGGGTCCGGCGATGATCATTTTTGTAGGCGAGATGAAAGCGAACTTGTTGCTGAGGGGAACAAGCAGCCAGCCGCTTTGCATGTCGGCTGTAGCGTCGACTCCGAAGAGGGCCGTGCTTCCGGAGCCCAGGGCGTGAACAGCCCACGGCATTGCGACGGCAAGGGCGAGGACAAAGCCGCCGAGCACGAAGATGCCGGTGCTTCGGCCGGCCGAGAAATGCCGCGCATGTACATGATGGTCGCCGAGCAGGCCGACTCCATAGAGTTTGGCGAAGGTTGCCAGAGCGACAGCGGCGACCAGCGCCAGTCCCGCCGCGGCGATTGCGATCGTGAGCCGGGCCGCGAGCACGTTGACCTGCATCCCGTGAAAGAGACTCTGAAAGACATACCACTCGCTGACAAAGCCAGCTTGTGGGGGCAGTGCGGCAAGGCTCATGGCGGCGAACAGAGCGCCGATGCCGAAAGCTACGGAGTTGTTTCGCAGCAGCCCTGTCTGGCGGATCGCGTAGCTGCCGGTTACAGAGCGCACTCCATCGGCGGTCAGGAACAGGGTGCCTTTGGCGAGGCTGTGTTCGGCAAGGTGGAGCAGGCAGACGATCCAGGCCAGTGCCGCCTGCTCAGGCAAGCCGCAAGCCAGGAAGAGCCACGATGCACCGAGCACCGCGACGGCCACACAGGCATTTTCCGCGGAGGAGAGGCTCAACATGCGACGCCAGTCCTCTTCCTGGAAGGCGTTGAAGATAGCCAGAATCGCGCTTACGACACCGGCAAGAACCATGATGCCCGCCGCACTCATCGCCCAGAACCCCCTGTGCGGAAGCCATTCGAGGATGCCGCGACCCAGGGCGAAGAATGCCGCGTTGAGTACGATCCCTGAGAAGACGAGTCCCGTGGCGCCGCTGCCGGAGCCATAGGCCGCCGGGAACCACTCGTAGAACGGTAGTATGCCAAGCTTGGCTCCAAAACCGAAGAGGAGCAGAAGGGCAAGCAACAAGGTTCCCGGACTGGAAAGCGTCGACGTGGAGGTAAAGGCGGCAAACTCGCACGAGCCGGCGCGGCTTGCGATCAGCAAAAGCGCGAGGAGGATGCCGACTGCGCCCACTTCCAGCAGGCTCAGCATGAAGAGCACCGACTGGCCCGGCGTTTCCGAGACTCCTTCGCCGAGGATCATGGCGGCTCCGCCAAGGCTCATCACCTCCCACGCGATCAGGAACGAGACTGCATCCTGAAGGCCCATCACGCCCAGCGCGCCGATCAGGGTGATCGCGAATCCGGCGAGCCAGCGCCGGGCCGACCACCCCTCGGCCGCGCCATTCTTGAGCGGAGCGGCAACAAAGGCGGGTATCAGGCCAAAAAGCATCAACCAGAGGGCTGCGTTCGTGAGATGGAAATGAACCGGCGTGTCGGTGACATGGACACCGAGCGATGCCACGGGCGATCCGATCGCCAGCCCTTCGAGTGATGCGACGATGCCGGCGAGGCAGCCGATCGCAATACCAAGACGCGCGAGCATGGCCGGCAGGCCCATGAGCGCAACCATGGCTGACACAACCCATAGAAGAACCATCGCAACGAGAAGGTCAGCCTGCATAGCGGCCTCCACTGACGCGCTGGCCGGCGCGATGGAGCAGCAGCAACAGCGCGTGGATGATGGCCGATGGATTCGGCGGACAGCCGGGCAGGTAGAGATCGACAGGAAGAATCCCTTCGAGACCATGGCCGCAGGCGTAACCGCCGCCCGTGACACCACCCGACACGGCACACGTCCCGGTTGCCATCACCCACCGAGGCTCAGGCATGGCATTCCACGTTTCCTGCAATGGGCCGCGCATCGCGTACGTCACCGAACCCGTGACAAGCAAAAGGTCGGCAAAACGGGGGGAGGGCGTAAAGAAGATGCCGAGCCTGTGAAGGTTATAGAAGGGATTGTTGAGAGCCTGAAGTTCCGATTCGCAGCCGTTACAGGATCCGGCATCGACATGGCGGATATGGAGACTGCGTTTGAAGTGCCTGCGGATGCCATTCTTCAGTTCCCGTGCCGCGGGGGACGCCAGCGCCTCTGCCCATACCAGATCCTTGCGCTCGCGAACACCAAAGGCCCAGTCCTGCGACTTCGTCAGTACCTCGTTGGGACAGACTTCCGTGCAGAGCTGACACCCGATGCATTTCCCATAGTCGAGAAGAAGCTTCCCGTCCTTGACATCCATGGCACCTGGAAGACAAGCTTCAGCGCAGACTCGGCAATCCTCATCGCAGCGGTCGGACTGATATCGCGGCAAGCCAAGCACGCCTGGCTGGACAGCCGCGTCCTGTTTCCCGGGCCACGGCGTCGTCGCCAGCCCGCGCCCGAGTCCGAAAAGTGTCCAAACCGGCATCGATTCTCCTTGCCCCTATCGGTCGCAGCCCGCCATGGTGAGGCCGAAGCTCGCTTCGTTGATCGCGTAATCCATCATGTTGGTGTCGTGCACGGTGTAGGGAAAGACGCGCCAGTTTGAGAACGATGGCGATTTCACCTTCACGCGTGCGAGCCGCCCCTCGCCATTCAGGTGCACGCAGTAATACGTGGAACCACGCGACGCCTCACACCACCCCAGACCTTCTGCCAGGGGTATGGGGTTGCATTCGGCCCTGACCGGTCCTCCGGAAATTGCCTCAATAGCCGAGTAGAGCAGGTTCAAACTGTTCCGAACCTCCTCCATGCGAACCTGGACGCGAGCATGCGCGTCGCCATCCGTACGCACGGGAATCTCCATCGCAAGCTGGCCGTAGGCCGCGTACGGGTGGTCGCAACGGAGATCGTGCTGAATGCCAGAGGCTCGCTTCACCGGCCCGGTCGCACCCTGATCAAACGCGAATTGCTGTGGCAGATGCCCCGTTGTGATCAGCCGATCCAGATGACTGTTGGTTTGTTCCAGCATCTCCATATACCGGAGAATTTCAGGTTCGAGCATCCGAAGCTTTCCAAGGAGTGCGGCCAAGTCGAGATCGCGCCGCAGGCCGCCGGGCATAATCAGAGCTCGCAGGAAGCGGCTTCCCGTCAGCATTCCGTTGATCTGTTTCGATCGCTCGGCCAGCAATTTGCCCTCCGCCTCGCCGACTTTCAGAGTCGTCGTATGGCAGAGGTGGCCGAGGTAGTAGAGGTGGTTGTAGAGCCGCTCCAGTTCGGCGAGGATCGTGCGCAGGAAACGTGCCCGCGGCGGAACCGCACAACCACACGCTGCTTCAACTGCCTGGCAGAATGCCAGCGTGTGGGCGACGCTGTCCACGCCGGATATGCGTTCGGCGATCAACGCGCCCATCGCGGGCGTCAGGCCCTCAAACCGCTTCTCCATACCGCGATGTTTGAAGAACAGGCGCGGATGACAATGCAGGATGGCCTCACCAACGTAAAAGAAGACGATTTGGGCCGACTCCAGCACATCGGCGCGCACCGGCCCGAAGGGCAGAAACTGCACGTCGTCTCCCTCAACCGGAGGCAGATCCCACGGCGATTCCGTGTACGGCATCATTCCCGTTGGCTGGTAGCGGGGATCGAGCGGCGGCATGGGTGGCGCAGCCCCTTCATGCAAGACCAGCGGCCTTAGCTCCGGATGGCCGCGGAAGTGAATCCCGCACAATTCGTGCATTTCGCGCTCATACCAGCCCAAAAGCGGAATCCTGGGCGTCATCGAAGGAAGTTCCTGAGTTTGCTCCGTGAGGTTGCAGCGCAGGATCTCAAAGGGCTGATGTGGCGCCCGGTCCGCGAGATAAATCACTTCGGCGGGCTGTCCGGGCCGCGGAAACC
This sequence comes from Acidobacteriaceae bacterium, assembly GCA_030038115.1. Lineage (GTDB taxonomy): Bacteria > Acidobacteriota > Terriglobia > Terriglobales > Acidobacteriaceae > Palsa-343. The sequence goes on from JASHPM010000379.1 coordinate 8,212, forward strand.
ATGCGTAGGCCATTTGGAGCCGTGCTCCAGCCTGCATGAGGTCCTCGCACGCCTGCGGAATCGAGTGGGGCCACACGGTGCGCTCCGCGGTTCCCTTCATGCCGCGACCGGGGACGCGCTCTACGGTTGGCATCATTGCGCTACTCCGACGAGATTCGAGGAAATTCGCGCGAAAACGGACCACAAGTGTTGTGGCCACCAGAGGCCGAAGATAAGAATCGGGGCGAACGCCAGCCACATAGGCAAAGCTCGCCAGGCCAGACCTGAGAGTCTCTCTCCCGGCTTGGCGGCCTCATCGAAATACATGCTGCGGAAGTGCGACAGGAATCCGATAAAGACAACGATCAGAAAGACGACAAATAAAATGGCAGCCCACCGATAGCGCCCGCCCATGCCGGCGCGCAGGATCGTGAATTCGCTGAGAAAAAGAGCGAACGGCGGAGCGCCTGCTATGCCGACTGCGCCCAGAAGCCACAGAGTGCCCGACGCCGGGAACGTACGCAGGACTGAGCGGATTCCGCTGATGTCCTTGGTACCGTAGGCTCGCATCGCATTTCCCGATCCGAAAAACATTAACGACTTGTTCAGGGAGTGATTCAGCATGTGATAAAGCGTGCCAGCCACGCCGAGGACCCCGCCGAATCCGAGGCCCAGTGCCTGAACTCCGATGTGCTCGACGCTGGAGTACGCCATCAGGCGCTTCACATCGGTCTGGCGCACGATGAACAACGCTGCAAGAACGAAGGAAAAAATGCCGAACGAGACCACGGCCGAGTGCGCGAAACGGCTGGTGCGGGTACCGTCGACTACGGCAAGAAAGCGCGCAATCCCGAGCATCGATCTGCCTCACGGATTTCATTTTCGCAAGATTCCAAACACTTCGAGGACAACCTGCTTGTTTATTGCTCCCTCATCAACCAATTCAAATACTCAGGCAATGACTCCATCTCATCGACATGGTCGGGGGCAGAATTGCCGGCGAATCCGATCATGAGGAGCCGGCCGGCTCGTGTTTCGCTCAGCATCTGGGTTCCCATCGGTCCCCACTTCAGAACGGCGTGAGTCTTCAGCCCCCACTGCCGTAGCAGGTGATCCGCCGTCTCCGTCGTGCTCGCGAATGTGCCGGGAAATATCTCGGAATGGGTGATGATCAGGCGCTTTTTCCCGGCTATGGCATCGCGTCCGAATTTCACCCATGGTTGCAGCGGCTCAGTTTGGATTTGGGACTCCAGCGGGCCCGCTTTCCCGTTCACATAGCCTGTGTGGACGCCGTCAATGCAAAGCGCGCGGCTGACGCGACGGTAGGAATCCGGATCGCTCAGAATCGCACCCTCTGCGCCGCAACCCGCGCTCCAGCCGCCCAGATCGATTTCGCTGAACTTCACACCGCTCCTGCTCTCGGCCTCGTCAATCAACTTCGAAAACGCAGCTGGGTCTGCAAATAACCTCGCGTAGCGGCTCGATCCTTCCCCCGCGTACACAGTAAGGACAGCCATCCTGGGCTCACGCGCCGCAGCCGCTTCCGGCAGCCATGCATTGTTGCTGTGAAAGAAAATGAACAGGCGCAGACTCCTGG
>JASHPM010000380.1 GCA_030038115.1 Acidobacteriaceae bacterium
TACTCCGGCACCGCATCCACGCGCACCGCCCCGCCTTTCAGGATGTGCTGCTTCCCCAGGTCCGGCTCATAATCCGGCGTGTCCGGCCATAACCCGAAAATGTTGCCGTTCTGGAACAGCGTGTATACCCCGCCCAGTCCCAGACCCAGAAACACCCGGCTCGCAAACGATCCGCCCCGCTCCCCGGCCAGCAGCACGTCCGCGCACGCCGTCCCCTCCGGATAGGTCAGGTTCCCGTGCTCCTCCACAATCAGCTGCCGCCGCAGCGGGATCATGAACAGCAGCCCCAGCCACCCGCCCAGCATCGCCAGCACAAAAATCCGGAAGTATTCCAGATCGAATCCCAGAAAAATCAGCGCCGGCAGCGTGAAAATCACTCCCGCTGCAATCGATTGCCCCGCGTTCCCCGTCGTCTGAACAATGTTGTTTTCGAGTATCGACGCCCGGCCCAGCGCCCGCAGCACGCTGATCGATAGCACCGCAATCGGGATCGACGCCGCCACCGTCAGCCCCGCTTCGATCCCCACGTATACCGTCACCGCGCCAAACACCAGCCCGAAAATGCACCCCAGCACGATCGCGCGCCACGTCAGCTCCGGACGCGTCTCCCCCGGAGCCACAAACGGCTGAAAACTCTGCGTACTTTGTGTCGTTGCCAAAGCCAGCGCCTCCAGATGCGTTGCGGGGAAGCCTGAAGTGTACCAGCCAGGCGCAGCGTTAAGCAGTCCTTCCTGCCTTGCTACCGCTACCGGCTACCGGCCTCCTGCTTCCCGCCTTTGCTACCGGCTACTGGCTACCGGCTTCTGGCTACCGGCTTCTGGCTACCAGCTTCCAGCTTCCCGCTTCCCGCTTCCAGCTTCCCGCTTCCGGCTTCCCTGTAACCTGTCTTATGCCCCTCCGCAAACTCCTCGCCTACGCGGCCATCTATGTCCTCTGGGGCGGTTCCTTCCTTGCCATCCGCGAAATTGTCGCCGGCGCTCACGCTGTCCCGCCCTTCTTTGCCGCCGGATTTCGCTTCACCCTCGCCGGCTTCACCCTCCTTCTCTGGAGCCGCCTCACCGGCCCTCTTTCCCTCACCCTCCGCCAGTTCCTCTCTGCCGCCGCCCTCGGCCTCATCATGTTTGCCTGCAACTACGCCAGCCTCTTCTGGGTTGAAACCCGCGTCGCCTCCGGTATCGCCGCCGTCGTCTCCGCCATGATCCCCGTCTGGATCTGTGCCGGCGAAATCTTCTTCCTCCGCACCCTGCGCGCCACCGCGCTCTCTCTCGGCGGCATCGCCCTCGGCTTTGCCGGAGTCGCCCTGCTTTCCCTCCGCTCCTCCACCAACCCGGCGCACACTTCCGCCTTCGCCGTCCTCGTCATGATCGCCGGAACCCTCTCCTGGTCAACCGGTACCCTCTGGTCCCGCCGCCTCGTCCTCCCCACCCCGCACCGCGCCAACGCCGGGTTCCAGATGTTCACCGGCGGCATCTACCTCTTCATCCTCTCCCTCGCCGCCGGAGAATTCGGCCGTATCCCGCCCCTGTCCGTCCTGCTCAGCCCCCGCGTCCTCGTCAGCATGGCCTACCTCATCGTCGCCGCCTCCATCGTCGCCTACACAGCGTACGTCTGGCTCATCGCGCACGACTCCCCCACGCGCGTCGCCAGCTACGCCTATGTCAACCCCGTTTTCGCGCTCATCCTGGGAGCAGCCCTCGCCGGCGAGCGCCTCGCTCCCCTCCAGATCGCCGGAGCCGCCCTCGTCCTCGCCGGCGTCGTCGCCACCTTAATGGGCAAACAAAAGGCCGCGGCGCCATCGCCGCAGCCGCAACGGTCAAGTCTAACCGCGCCAGCTGCGGGGCGGAAGAGTTTAGAGTTTAGGGATTAGAGGGTCAGGAATCAGACGAACGAAGCTTGCTCAGGATCGCCGAGAGCATTTTACCGACTTCAGACGCGAGCATTTCCACTTTCTCGAACTCAGATGGTTCGAGGAAGCCCAACCTGACCGCAATCGTCAGTTGTGTTTGGAGCTCCATGTAAGAGCCGAGTGCAATGGACAGAAACTGCTTGTATTGGTCTCTGGTCCCCCGTCCATAACCCTCGGCGATGTTGCTGGGAATCGATACGCTGGCGCGACGGAGTTGGTTCGTCAGTCCATAGAGTTCTTCCCGCGGAAATTTTCGCGTTAAGACGTAAATCGCGGTGCACAACTGCACCGCCTTTTCCCAAACTACGAGCTTGCAGCGAAACTCGACCGTGCCTTGCCCCATTCACCTTTTCTACAATCGCAGCCGGGCAAACGCAGCCTGCCTTTGGTAACGAGGGAAGTCGGAATTCTGTTCCCTGATCCCTAAACTCTAATCCCTAAACTCTGCCTTTACGCGTAGATTCCTCTCTGCTTAATCGTGAACGCCACCCGGTCGATCGCCAGCATGTACGCCGCGATCCGGTTGTTCACCGCATGCGCCTCTGCATAGCGCGTCACGTCGTCGAAGCTCTCCGCCAGTATGCTTTCCAGCCGCTCGTTCACTTCCGACTCTTTCCAGAAGTAGCCCTGCCGGTCCTGCACCCACTCGAAGTACGA
>JASHPM010000049.1 GCA_030038115.1 Acidobacteriaceae bacterium
ACAGGCGCTCCGCTCGAGGACAACGGAGACATCGCCCTGTCCATTGTGACCTACTGGAACGGCTGGCCGCACACGCAATATGTCGGGCCGCCGAAGGGGGAGGCGGACGGAACCTGGCGCTTCGATGACCTGGAGCCCGGCCGGTATTTCATCCTGGCGAGCCCGCCGCGCGGCCGCCCCCAGCCGGAACGTACCGAGGACGGTCGAGCGATCGGCGAAGTGCCGGTGCGGTACCCTGCTCCGGGGCCGGGCAGTCCTTCCCCTTTCTTCACGCTGCACGAAGGCGAGCAGAAGAAAATCGATCTGCAAATTCCGGAGCGAACACTGCATCATGTGACGATGACAGCCGGACCTGCCCATGTAAGCGAGGTCTTAAGCGTCGGCGGTGGTGGTTACCTTCTGCAGGACGTTGACCGCGAAAAAGGCACGTATGAGGTGTGGCTGCCCGATGGAATGTACTGGCCGACGAATCGGAGACCCGGCGAAATCGACGGGCCCATCCCGTTCGAAGTTGCGGGAGCAGACGTTTCCGGGTTGCGCTTCGCGAGTGCGCCTATGCGCACAACGCGCCTGCCTGTGACCGTGCAGCCTTTAATCGATGGTTCGCCCGATCTGCAGTGCGGGCCGTTTGCCTCGCAGTTGTGTTTTATCGCGACCCTCTACCTGCTCTATCTGGACCCGGATGGATCGACGGATGTCGCCAGCTCCGTTCGACTCACTGCATCTGCCCAACCGATTGCGATCACCTTGTTGCCGGGCCGCTATGCCGCAGTACTGTTGGCCCAAAGAGATCTCTACGCGAAGTCAATTCGCGACGGCGCGGCGGATCTGTCGCGCGAGCCTCTGCTGATTCACCAGGGGGAGCCTCCTGCTCCAATCCAGGTTGAGCTGGCGCAGGCAGGAAAAGTTGACGGTGTCGTGCAGCGAAACGGCAAGCACGTTGCTGCGTATGTGTACGCGCTGCCCGAGGGCGATATGGCGGAGGCGGATTATCGGTTGTTCGCTCCGGTAGTGGCAAAGGATGATGGCACGTTTGAGGTCGGAGGACTGGCTCCTGGAACATGGGTTTTCTTTGCAACCGACGTGGAACTCAGTCTGGACGTGCACGATCCGGCGGACACCACCTATTGGCGCGACCACGGATCCGTTGTTCATGTGGAGACCGGCCAACCGGCGCATCTGGTCCTGGAGGAAACTCCCGCGCCAGTGCAGTAGCCTGTCTTGCTTCCTGCGTGATCCGCGAAACGCGGATCACGCCGTCGCTACTTCCTCGATCAGCTCGTCGGTGTAACGCTCCCGGCTCTCGGGAACAATCAGCACCGGGGTCGAAACCGCTGCAATCACCTGCACCACGGTGCTGTGCTCCAGATCGTGCTCCGTGTGCGCCGGCGACGGCGCGCCCATCACGATCAGGTCCGGCCGCAGTTTCTTCGCCATCTGCACAATCATCGCCGCCGGATCGCCGCCCGTTACCGAGTGATCCACCGGCAGTCCGTGCGCCTCGTCGAACGGAGCAAGGAACCGCAGCCTCTCCAGGCAATTCGGGCACTCCAGATGCCGCCCACAGCGCGCCGAGTGCAGCACGATCAGGTGCCCGCCCGCCACGCGCTGAGCATAATGCAGTGCGCTCAGCGAGGCCGCCGAGAAATCCGTCGCCGCCAGTACGTTATTCCAGCGCCCAAACTTCTGCGGCTTCTTTGGATTTACCGGTGCGACCGTCAGAATCGGGCACGGCGAATGTGCCAGCAGCTGCCGCGTCACGAATCCCAATGCCGCGCGTCCCGCTCCCGTGATCGCTTTCGTCCCCAGCACCAGCAGCGCCGCCTTGTGATCCCGCAGGGAAAGCAGAATCCGCTCGCACACGATTCCCGTTTCCACCCGCGAATGCACCGGAATCCCCTGCTGCCGCACCTCCGCCTCAATCCGCGCCAGCTCTTCGTGCGCAGCTTTGTCGTGATCCACCACCGCCGGCGCGCCGTTCGGAAACGCGTACCCCACTGGATCGATCACGTGAACCAGCAACAGCATCGCGTGTTGCAGACGCGCCAGTTCCTGGGCGCAGCGCAAGGCGGCCGACGACTCCTCTGAAAAATCGATGGCCGCGACGATGGTCTTGAACGGGAATTGCTTCGCGGCATGCAGGTACGTGGTTTTTCCCTCTTTCCCTGGGATGAAACCTTTAGAGGCCGGCATGACCGTAGGCCCTCACTTTCCGCTGATTGGGCTTTGTTAGAACCTACGCCCGGTCACGTGGTGAATCCGTGACGAAGGTCACCCAATTTTGTGACCTCGAACACACCAGGATTCGGGAATAGTGCAGGAAAAGGTGTAAACGGCACGCACAAATTCGGCTTCTCACCTGGCTCCCCGCTACCGGCTCCCGGCTCCTGGCTCCTGGCTACCCGCTACTGGCTGCCCTTCGGCGGCTCGAAGGTCACCACCACGTCCATCGTGTGCGTGTCCGCGCTCTCGTACCATTTCGCGTCAAAATTCCATCCGCCGATCGATTGCAGCTCCGCCGCCCGCGACTTGTGATAGTTCTCCACGAACCTCGGAATCAGCTCCGGGTTGAACACGTCCCCCGGTTTCATCAGCCAGTACGGCAGCACCTCGGCCTTCTGCTTGTCGCTCAGATTCACTACCGTCAGCTTGCCCATCCGATACACCGGCCCAGGATCGACCGTAATCGTGTAGTCCACCGTGTGCGCGGCGCGATCCAG
>JASHPM010000381.1 GCA_030038115.1 Acidobacteriaceae bacterium
ATCTCCTCAATCAGGTCGATCTCGCGCTCCAGATCCAGCCGCCAGCTCGGCAGCGTCACGCGGTAGACCCCGTCCGGCCTTCGGGATTCCTGCCCCCCTAAAGAGATTTCTCCCAGAACAGCACGCGAAGGATCGAGATCCTGGCTCCGCGCGTCCACCGAGCCATCACCCGACCCCACCTGCTCCTCAGCGACGCAGCCCAGCCGCGTCAGAATATTCACCGCCATCGGCGCAGTGATCCCTTCCGCATCTTCCGTCGGTCCAAGAATCCTCCGCACCTCACCCATGCTGAAGCCGATGCTGGCGCGCTTCGCCGTGCGCTCCACGGCCTCGGGAACCACGACATCCACCAGCTCGCCCTCCGGATGCCCACCCGCCACCAGAATGATCCGGCTCACCAGCGCCGACGCCACCGGCGGAGCATTGAAATCCGCCCCGCGCTCAAACCGGTGCGAAGCGTCCGTATGCAGCAGATGCCGCTTCGAGCTGCGCCGCACGACGCCCGGATCGAACCACGCCGCCTCCACCAGAATGTTCCTGGTCTCCGGCGTGATCATCGTGTCCCATCCGCCCATCACGCCCGCGATGCCCAGCCCCTTCTTCTCATCGGCCACCACCAGATCGTCGGGGTCGAGTGTCCGCTCCACTCCATCCAGCGTCCGCAGCTTTTCGCCCTTGCGCGCCCGCCGCACAACGATCCCGCCTTCCAGCTTGTCCAGATCAAACGCGTGCGTCGGCTGCCCCATCGCCATCACAACGTAGTTCGTTGCGTCCACCGCGTTGAAGATCGGCTTCTGCTCCAGCAGCTGAAACCGCTCCGCGACGATCCCCGTCGACGCCGTAATCTTCACATCGCGCAGCACCCGCGCCGTGAACCGCCCGCACAGCTTCGGCTCCTCAATTGAAACTGGAAAGGCCTTAGCCGCTTTCTTCGCGGCCGGTAAGCTCGCATCGAGCGCCTTCAGATCCAGCCCATAGATCGTCGCCGCCTCGCGCGCAATGCCGTAGTGATTCATCGCGTCCACGCGGTTGGTCGTAATGTCCATCTCGAACAGCGATCCATGCGCGCCCAGATCGAACACCCCTTCGACGGCAATGCCACGCAGGGTCAGATCGTCGGCGAGGACGCGATCAGTGACCGTGATCCCAGGAACGTATTCGCGCAGCCAGTTGGAAAGAATCTTCACGCGAACTGCTCCAGGAAACGCAGATCCCCCGAATAGAGCAGTCCAATGTCCCCGATCCCATACTTCATCATCGCGATACGATCAATGCCCATCCCAAACGCAAACCCGCTGACCTTCTTCGGGTCATAGCCTGGCTGCTTACCCTGCACAAACCCAAACACCGCCGGATCGACCATCCCGCAGCCCAGCAGCTCAATCCATCCCGACTGCTTGCACTTCCGGCAGCCCGCCCCGCCGCAGAACGGACAGCTGATCTGCACATCGGCGCTCGGCTCCGTGAACGGGAAGAACGACGGGAAGAAGCGCGTCTTCACGCTCGACCCGAAGAACGCCTTCATCGCCGCATCCAGCGTCCCCTTCAAATCCCCGAAGGTGATGTTCGTGTCGACACACAGCCCCTCCACCTGGTGAAAGATGGGGTAATGCGTCGCGTCCGCCGCGTCGTTGCGATGCACCTTGCCGGGAATGATGATGCGGACCGGCGGCTGCTGCTGCTCCATGGTGCGAATCTGCACCGGCGAGGTGTGGGTGCGCATCAGCAGCCGGTCGCGCAGTGGTTTGCGCTCCTGGCCCACAATCACCAGAGTGTCCTGCGTGTCACGCGCCGGATGCCCGGGCGGAAAATTCAGCGACTCGAAGTTGTAATAGTCGGTCTCGACCTCCGGCCCCACGCCGACCGAGTAGCCCATCCGCTGGAAGACCGCGACAATCTCGTTCCACGTGCGGATCAGCGGGTGCTCCGCGCCCAGCTTGCGCTGTGTCCCGGGGAGGGTAATGTCGATGGCTTCGGCATCCAGCTCGCTGCCCGACTCGCCCGCTCCGGCCAGCTCCAGCAGCCGATCAATCTCGGCCTTCAGCGTGTTGAACCGTTGCCCAATGCGTTTTTTCGTGTCGAGATCGGGTGCGCCCTTCAACCACGCATCGCTGATGGCCTTCAGCCGCCCCTGCCTGCGCCCCAGCCAGCGCAGCCGATACTGCTCCTTGTCCTCCGCCGACCTGATCGATGCGGCAGACTTCTCGACCTCCCGCGCCACCGCGGCAAACGCCCGGTCCAGTTCTGCCTCGCTCCACCCACCGAGCCGTGGGATCTCGTTCTCCTGCATGATTCTCTTGAGGATAAATCAGCCGTGACTCCGGCAATGCCCAGACCCGGTCAGATCCGGGGCATACCCGCTCCAGCCGGTTTCCGTATTCTCGAAAACCGCAGCAAATTTCACGGTTTTTGTTCCAGAAAGAGTCATAATGCAGCAGACTGGTCTAAAGCCATGATCCGCTCCTACCAGGGCCTCACGCCGACCATCCCCGCCACCTGTTACGTCGACCTCTCCGCGCAGGTCATTGGCGATGTCGTCCTGGGTGAGCACTCCAGCGTCTGGAT
>JASHPM010000382.1 GCA_030038115.1 Acidobacteriaceae bacterium
TTTGCGACGATGCCGGGGCCGGTGACGAATGCGGTGACCGATCTGAACATCACGGTGGTGGGTCCGGTGGCGTACACGCATTACATTGCCGACGGCTCCTTTACCGATAAGGACGGGAAACAGACGCATGCGGTGGTGCGCACCACCGATGTGCTGCGGAAGATCAAGGGGAAGTGGCTGATTGTCGAGGAGCACAACTCGTTCCCGGTGGATTTGGCGACGGGGCAGGCGGACATGCTGTCGAAGCAGTAGCACTTGTTGAGAAACAGATTCAGCGAGGCCAGCCCCCTCCCCGTGGGGTCAAGTTTTCGAGTAAGTACTTTGGTTGCTGGTAAGTGCGGATCTTGCTCGGAGGCTTCAAACGGTAACTGCCGGGAAGCATGGTTGTTGTCAGAGCCTTCAAAGCGAGCGGTAAGACGGTCAGCGGTGAAGCGGCCAGCGGAAAGGCGGTCAGCGGAAGGGCGGTCAGCGGAGAAGCGGTCAGGAGTGAAGCGGTCAGGAGTGAAGCGGTCAGGGGTAAGGCGGCCAGGGGTAAGGAAGTCAGGTTGTTTCGTAGCGTCAACCATTCGATGTTCCTGAAGCGGCTTTCCCCTCTCCAAAGCAGAAAAGGCCGCTCAAGGCGGCCTTTTTTCTATCTCGTTTCGCTCTGCTTCTTTTTCTTTACTCTATAAGTTCAGAATACCAGACCCAGAGAATTAGATGGCCAACTTTCTTCGGACAGAGTGGCGGGTAAGTTGTTTTGAGTCAAGGGTCATTACTTTGGGTTTTGGGGTTGGCTCTTGACAGATTTTCCACATTTGGGGGGACGGGGAGAAAAAGCGGTCGACCGTCAGCGAAGAAGCGGTCAGCGAATCAGGCGATCGGTGGGCGACGGCGAGATTTTGAAGGCTGGCTGGCCCGGGGACCCTGGGCGGCGGGTCTCCTGCGTTGCCGTTCTGGGCCTCCTGGGTCTATGAGAACAGCGCAGTCCTAAAGGATTAGTTGACAAGCCCCTCCTCGTGCTGCTAATCTCCTATTCATTTAGGAGACGACCGGGTGAGGCGCAAAAAGGGATCGCAATCTCTGACCCCGCTGGAACTGCAGATTATGCAGGTGCTGTGGCGGGATGGCCCGAGCAACGTGCTGCACGTGCAGAAGAGCCTGGCCGGCGAGGCGGAGCTGGCCTACACCACGGTGCAGACCATGCTGAACGTGCTGCACCGGAAAGGCAGAGTGCGGCGCACGCTGCGGGGGCGCGCGTTCGATTATCGTGCGGTGGTTTCAAAGGACGCCGTGCTGAAGCAGGCGGTGCGGGATCTGGTGGACCGTATGTTTGGGGGTTCGGCGGAAGAGCTGGTGATGAGCCTGATCAAGGCACGGCAGCTGGATGCGGAAAAGATTGCCGCGCTGGCGGCGGAACAGGAGAGCGGCGATGAGTAGTGCGGTGTGCCTGGTGGTAACGTACGCGCTGAATGCAGTGTGGGAGGTTCCGCTGATGGCGGGGGCGGGATGGCTGGCAAGCCGCATCACGCAGCGCCGGGGACCGCGGGCGCAGCATGTGGTGTGGGTGGCGACGCTGCTGCTGGGAGTTCTGGTGCCGGCTCTGCCGATGGGGCGCGCGGTGTTGAGCGCGGGGATGTCTGCGGTTGGGAATGGCACGGCGGTGAGCGCGATCGTTCCTGGTGAAGGGGCGAGAGCGGGTGCGATGCAGGCTGGATCTCTGCTGCTGCCGGCATGGACGATCGGGTGTGTATTTGCGGCCTATGCCGGCACGGTGTTGCTGTTTGCGGCGAGACTGCTGCGGATGCTGGCGGGCGCCAGGGCGCTGCGACGCGGCAGCACGCCGCTTGTGCCGAGCGGGGAGGCGTGCGCCTGGTGGGAGCGGGTGCGGCGGCCGTTCGGTTTGAGGGATGCGGCGATTTTGGCGTCAGACAGCGTGCGCGGGGTAGTGACCGTGGGCGCGAGGAAGCCGGCAATTGTGGCGCCGACGGGGTTTCTGGAGCAGTGTGAGGAGAACGAATGGCTGACAGCACTGGGGCACGAGCTGGCGCACATTGAGCGGCGCGATTACGCGAAGAACCTGCTGTATGAAGCGGCAAGCGTGATGGTGGCTTTCCATCCAGTGACCTGGATGGTGAAGGCGCGGATGGTCGAGACCCGCGAGATGGTGTGCGACGCGATGGTGGTGGAGAGGCTGGTGGAGGCGAGGCACTACCGGCAATCGCTGCTGCGGCTGGCGGAGCGGATGCTGGGGACGCGAACGGCGGGGGTGCATGCAGTCGGGATTTTCGATGGCAATGTTCTGGAGAGGAGAATCACGATCATGAAGACGAAGAGAACGGTTCTGGGCAATGGGTCGCGGAGCGCTCGGAGCGGCGGCGCGGTGCTGCTGTTGCTCGCAGCTCTGGTGGTGGGCGCTGCTTTCGCGAAAGGGGTTGCGGCTCGAGCGGCTGATCACGATGAGCAGCCGTATGGGACGGTGTATCACCCGGGCGGGGACGTGAGTGCTCCGCGGCTGGTGGTGGCGCCCAATCCTGAGTATCCGGAGGCGGAGCGGAAGGCGGTGGGGTTCGAGCATGTGGTGTGCGTGGTGGGGGTGATCGTCGATCGCGATGGCATGCCGCAGGAGGTGCACATGGTGCGGTCGGGGGGCAAGGATTTTGATGCGAACGCGCTGGCGGCGGTGCGCCAGTACCGGTTCAAGCCGGGGGTGCGGTTTGGGAGCCCGGTGGCGGTGGCGATCCATATTGAGGTGAATTTCAGGAAGTACTGAGGATTGGCTGTTCAGGCGGACCGGCTGGCGCGCATGTCCTATGTCTCAAAAATTGAAACAGGGGGCAGCCACAGTCGTTACCGGTAGGATGGGTGCAACCTGGGAGTTGGCGGTCGGGGTTCGGTTGCGCGAGCGGTGGCGCAGCGGACAGTTTTTGTGGCATTTTTGTGGCGTGCATGACTGCCGAGGTTGTGAGGGTAGCTCCCACGCACTCGAAACTTCCGGTTTGCCGGTAATCCGTCCAAAACCCGAATTTTCCGCCTGATATCTCGATGAGTGCTTTGGCGATTTTGCACTCACGGACGACGCCGCGGGGAATCGGCCGACACCAAGGTGTGCGAGTTCAAGTGCTCAGTGGCTGAGACGTTCTTCTATGGCTGACAAGGCCGGATCGCAGGAGGCCAGGTCCTCAGCGACGAAATCAGCGCCCGCCCTTCGCAGCACGTCCTCTGCCTGGGCCAGCAACGCTTTTTTCCCGGCTTCCGGCAACTGATTCCACTGGTGCTGGTCGAGCCCCACGAGATTGCCTGTTCGCGTGAGGCCAATGGTCCACATCCCTGCATTCCGGCCCTCTTCGATATCGACGACGGTATCGCCGATCTTCACGCAGGTGCGCGGAGGATAAACCTCCAACAGCTCGGCATTCTTCATCAGCATCCAGGGGGCGGGGCGTCCTGAGCGGACCTCATCGGGACAAACGGACGCGTCGGGCCGATACCCCTGTCCGGCGGCCTGTTCGAGAACCGGAGCCAGCATCGGCCGCGTATACCCCGTGCTGCTTCCAATGCGAATGCCGCGACTCTGCCAATGGCTCACCGCCCCGGCCACCCCTGAAATCAATTGCGAGTAACCCAGGATGACGTTCATTTGCAGAGGGCCAAACTCATCGAAGAGCGACGAAACCGCCGCTTCGCCAGGCTCGCCCCCCTCGATCGCAATCCACTGGGCGCGAATATGCGGCATCTCCAGAATCGAACGGATGTGATCGCGTTTCAGCAGACCCATAGGCCGACGCACGTCTTCTGTGGAAAGCGCAATACCATGCCTCTGAAAAAGCTCCTGCATGGCAGCGACAGGCGCGATCGATCCATGATCCACGGTAGTCCCCGACCAGTCCAGCATGATGGCTCGAATCCGAGATGAATGTGTCATGCACGTCCCGCTGTGAAAAGAAAACGTGATCGTCGGGCCGGGCGGCCGAGTCCACGGATGGAGTATACGTGGACAGGACGGTGGACCGAAGCCTTAACCATAGCGGCCGGGCATTACAGATTCATTGCACCTGCCACAGAACATCGCACAGCTTCGATTCATAGTCGGAAACGCGCTTTTTAACAGACCAGGCCTATCGAGATTTCCCGCCGGACTGCAATCGTAAAGACCATGCGATTTAAGGGGCATGCTTCCAACGCGGTGATTCACGCCTCGCCAGTCCCCGGCCGAATCTCTCGGATGGCTGTCAGGCCGGCGTCACAATGAGTTGGTCCGCGGGACAGCGCCGAATGTTTGCGATCACGTGGATCGCTTACGCCGGCTTCTACCTTTGCCGGAAGAATCTGAGCGTGGTGTTACCGCTGTTGAACCGCGTTTCCGGGCTCGGCGCCATCGCTCTCGCCAACATTGTCTTCGGATGCAGCCTTTTGTATGCCTTTGGCCAGTTCGGGTGGGGACCTCTCTCCGACCGCATTGGAGCGAAGCGCGTGGTGGGCGCGGGCCTCCTGGTGTCCGTATTAAGCAACCTGCTCATGGGCGCGAGAGCGTCTATGGTTTGGCTGTTGTTCTTTGCCTGTCTGAACGGCGCGAGCCAGTCGACCGGGTGGTCCGGCCTGGTGAAGACGATGGCCGTGTGGTTCCGCGGTGGTAATCGCGGAATCGTGATGGCGTGGTGGAGCACGAACTATGTGCTCGGCGGCTTCCTGGCGACCGCGTTTGCGACCTGGTCGGTCGTGGAGACGGATTTGTGGCCGGGGCTGGGATGGCGGCGCGGTTTCCTGTTTCCGGCCCTGCTGCTCATGGCGATCGCCGGCGCGTACCTGATCGTGGCGAAGGAGGAGCCGGAAGAGACGGATCTGCCGATGGGAGCGCGGCGCGCTCCGGCGGTCCTGGGTTCGATGCAGTCGAACCTGGAGGTCCTTGCCGGGCTGCTGTGCAAACCGTCCCTGTGGATGCTGAGTCTCTCGTACTTCTTCCTGGAACTCTGCCGCTATGCACTGATGTTCTGGCTGCCTTTCTACATGGTGAACCGGCTGAGGTACAGCCTGAAGGCGTCGGGATACCTTTCGTCGATGTATGAGTTGATCGGGATTGCCGGTGCGGTGCTCGCCGGGTACGTTTCTGACCGGTTCAATCAATCCCGGCGCGCGCCGGTATCAGCCGCGATGCTGAGCGGATTAGCGATAGTCCTGTTTCTGGAACCGGTCTTCTCCCGATTCGGTCTTTTCGGCACGGGGCTGGCTATTTCGCTGGCCGGCATCCTGTCGTTCGGACCGGATACGCTCCTCTCCGGGGCTGGCGCCCAGGACATTGGCGAACCCAGGGCTGCTGCGACCGCTTCCGGGCTGGTGGACGGAATCGGCCACATTGGCGCCATTCTTTCGCCATACGTGGTTGTCTTTTTCAGCGAACACTACGGTTGGGACCATCTGTTTCACATCCTTGCCGGTGCGGCACTCCTGGCGGCCGTGGTTCTGATTCCGATATGGAAACTCAAACCCCGCATTCAGGAGGACGGCGTGGCGGAACAGAAATGAATCCCCGGGTCTCAGGCATGGAATACGCGAATGAGGCCGGCGCGAGTGGCGGCTTTTCTCCGGGATTACCATCTGCGGAGCTGAACCTCGCAAGCCATCCCGCGGGAGTACGACAATATACTGGCGTCCTGTGCAGCCACCGCTCAGCTACGGAGACGGCGGGCACGGCAACGGCGGTAACGAGGCAATGAAAGTGGAAACCGGCAAACCCAGACTGCTCTTTACACCCGGCCCCCTCACCACAAGCGTCAGCGTCAAGGAGGCCATGCTTCGGGATCTCGGATCGCTGGACAGCGATTTTCTGGCGACGGTGCGCAGTGTGCGGAGCCGTTTGCTCGCGCTCGGTCCGTATTCTCCCGAAGAGTTCGAGTGCGTTCTCATGCAGGGCAGCGGCACGTTCGTTGTCGAGTCCGTCATTTCCTCTGCTATTCCGCGGAACGGAAAACTGCTGGCGCTGGTCAACGGCGCCTACGGAAGGCGTATTGCGCAGACGGCGCGCATTCACGGCATTGCGCTGGATGTGCTTGAGGTGCCGGAGAATACGAGGTTCACGCCGGCTCTTGTTCGCAATCGTTTGGCATCAACCGAAGAGGTCTCTCACGTCGCCGTCGTGCACTGCGAGACGACCAGCGGCATGCTGAACGACGTGGAGGGGATCGGCCCCGTCGTGCATGGCGCCGGAGCCGCTTACATTGTCGATGCCATGAGCAGCTTCGGAGCCGTCCCGATCGACATGGCCGGCGCGCATATTGCGTTTCTCATTTCATCGGCCAACAAGTGCATCGAGGGAGTGCCGGGATTTGGCTTTGTTCTCGCGAACCGTCGGGCACTCGAATCCGCCAGGGGTAATGCACGAACATTGAGCCTCGATCTGTACGATCAGTGGGCCAGTATGGAGGCCGACAAAGGTCATTTCCGGTTCACGCCGCCGATTCACACCATTCTGGCCTTTGAGCAGGCTCTGAATGAACTCGATGAAGAGGGCGGTGTACGTGCGCGCGGAGAGCGCTACCGGCGGAACCACGTCGCGCTGTGCCGCGGCATGAGGGAGCTGGGGTTTGAAATCTACCTTGATGAAGAGGACCAGAGCTTCGTCATTACGTCATTCCGGTACCCCACCCACCCGGCCTTTGAGTTCGCAGAGTTCTACGAGAGGCTCTGGAGGCTGGGCTTCGTCATTTATCCTGGCAAGCTCTCGCGAGAATCCTGCTTCCGGATTGGTACGATCGGAAGGATATTCGTGGCGGACATCGAAGCACTGCTGGTCGCCATCCGCCGTGTGCTCCTTGAAATGGGCATTGATCTGACCGGCGCAGCTGGCGCCAGGCATGATCTCCTGCCAGTCGACGACCCTGGCGGTTCTGAGTGAGTTGCAAGTGAGCCTCACTTCCCGTTTCCCCAAACGCTGCTGCGAAACTGTTGTAATTGAGGATTTCAGGCCTTAGCACTCATTGAGAGGCTCTGGGCGTATTGTCGGCCATCCGGAGGTTTCAGGCTGGGAAAGGACCGGATTGCCGGTGATACATGCAGTGACGTCAATCTCCTTCATTCACCCTTGATCCGTGCTCAGTTTGACTTGAAAATCAAGGAACCTTACCATCAGCGCCGATGTCCGATCCCGACCCGCTTCTCGCAAGTAGTCTGTCGCACTACCGCATTCTCGAGAGAATTGGCGGCGGGGGAATGGGCGTTGTCTACAAAGCGCAGGACACGCGGCTGGATCGGTATGTTGCGTTGAAGTTCTTACCCGAAGACTTTGTGAACGACGGCCAGGCACTCGAACGATTTCGGCGTGAAGCCAGAGCAGCTTCATCTCTGAACCATCCCAACATCTGCACAATTCATGACATTGGCGAACAGAACGGCAGAGCGTTCATCGTTATGGAGTTTCTTCAGGGCGCGACCTTGAAGCACCGCATCGCAGGGCGGCCGATGGATTTGGCAACCATTTTCTCCATTGGCATCGAGATTGCCGATGCCCTGGATGTCGCCCATGCGGCCGGGATCATTCATCGTGACATCAAGCCGGCGAACATCTTCGTCACTCAGCGTGGTCTCGCCAAAATTCTTGATTTTGGCCTGGCAAAGATTTCGACTCCCGACGGCGAAGCAGCCACTCAATCCCTTGAGCAGCAACAACTCACCAGCCCTGGCACGCCGGTCGGAACGATTGCTTATATGTCGCCCGAGCAGGTCAGGGGTAGCTGCCTGGACGCAGGCACCGATCTGTTTTCCTTCGGAGTCGTGCTGTATGAAATGGCGACTGGAACACTGCCATTTCGTGGCAGTACTTCTGGTGCGATCCTCGCCTCAATTCTCCATTGCGCTGTTACGCCGGCAATTCGTCTGAATCCGGATATTCCCATCAGCCTGGATCAG
>JASHPM010000383.1 GCA_030038115.1 Acidobacteriaceae bacterium
GGAGTCATGACCGTCGGCATGGGCGCCGTCGCCACCACCCTCATCGCAGGCGTTGAAGCCGTCCGCAAGGGAGTCGCCAGGCCCATCGGCTCCGTCACCCAAATGGGCACCATCCGCCTCGGCAAGCGCACGGAAAACCGCACCCCGCTGGTCCGCGATTTCGTCCCCCTCGCCGGCCTCAACGACATCGTCTTCACCGGCTGGGACATCTTCCCCGAGAACATGTTCGAGGCCGCCAGCCACGCCGCTGTCCTCGACCGCGACCACCTCACCAGCATCAGGCCCTTCCTTGAAGCCATCCAGCCCATGCCTGCCGTCTTCGACCAGTACTATGTCAAGCGCCTCTGCGGCACCCACGTCAAGACCGGCAAGAACAAGTGCGACCTCGCCCAGCAGCTCCGCGCCGACATCCAGAAATTCAAGTCCCAGGTCGATCGCGTCGTCGTCATCTGGTGTGGCTCCACAGAAATCTTCCTCGAGCCCACCGCCGTCCACCAGTCCGTCGCCAGCTTCGAAAAAGGCTTGGTCGACAACGACCCCGCCATCGCCCCCTCGCAGATCTACGCCTACGCCGCCCTCAAGGAAGGCGTCCCCTTCGCCAACGGCGCCCCCAATCTCACCGTCGATCTGCCCTGCATGATCGAGCTCTCCCGCCAGAACGGCGCGCCCATCTGCGGCAAGGATTTCAAGACCGGCCAGACCCTCCTCAAAACCGTCCTCGCGCCGGCTTTCAAGGCCCGCATGCTCGGCGTCTCCGGCTGGTATTCCACCAACATCCTCGGCAACCGCGACGGCGAAGTCCTCGACGACCCCGAGTCCTTCAAGACCAAGGAAGAATCGAAGCTCGGCGCGCTCGAGTACATCCTCCAGCCGAACAAGTACCCCGATCTCTACGCGAACATCTACCACAAGGTCCGCATCAACTATTACCCGCCCCGCGGCGACAACAAAGAGGGCTGGGACAACATCGACATCTTCGGCTGGCTCGGCTACCCCATGCAGATCAAGGTCGACTTCCTCTGCCGCGACTCCATCCTCGCCGCCCCCATCGCACTCGACCTCGTCCTCTTCCTCGACTTAGCGCAGCGCGCCCCGGAACTCCGCAACATTGGCATCCAGGAGTGGCTCAGCTTCTACTTCAAGAGCCCGCAATCCGCCCCCGGCCTCTACCCCGAACACGACCTCTTCATCCAGTCCATGAAGCTGAAAAACACCCTCCGCCACATCATGGGCGAAGAATTGATCACGCACCTCGGCTTGGAATACTACGACTGAGTAAGGGGGTGCCCCCAAACTTCGTATCCTGTCCCATGACCGTCGCCCAAATCCTCGCTATCGGCCGCACCTTTCCCGGCGCCGAAGTCTCTACCGCCTTCGGAGCGGCGGCCCTCAAGGTCCAGGGCAAGCTGATGGCCTGCGTCCCCACCAATAAGGCCGCTGAACCAAACTCCTTCATGTTTCGCATGGACCGCCGCGACCGCCCCGCGCTCCTCGCCGAAGCCCCCGGCCTCTACTACTGCCCCGCCCACTACCTCGACTACGACGCGGTCCTGGTTCGCCTTTCCCGCCTCACCCCGGAGCTTGCTCACGATCTGCTCGCCATGGCCCACAAAGTAGCCTGCCCTGAGCGAGTCGGCTTGAGGGGACGAGTCGAACGGGTCACCCGCAAACGTCCGAACCGCTGACGCCATCCCTGACTGCTGCTCCGCCTCATCGCTTCCACACGCCCCGCTGCCCATCCCCTAACTCCACCCCCTGATGACCCGTCTATACGGCATGGATCTTCGTAAGGCAGCCGGGCTGGCAGCGATTTGCGCTTCAGTCCTTGCCTCGACCGGTACTCATCTTCGCGCCCAGCAGACCGCATCGACGCAGCCGTCCCCATCGGCTGTATCTGCGGCGCCCACGCCGACCATCACCGTCAACGCGCAACTCGTCAACCTGCCGGTGATCGTGCGCGACAAGAAGGGCGCCCTCGTCCAGAACCTCACCAAAGCCGACTTCGCGCTCAGTGTCGATGGCCATCCGCAGACCATCCGCTATTTCGACAAGGACAACGACCTGCCCCTGACCCTGGGCCTGCTCGTCGACACCAGCGGCTCGGTGCGCAGCGCGCTCGAAGATGAGCGCACCGCCAGCGAGGCCTTCCTCGACCAGATGATGACCTCGCCCGCCAACCGCGCTCCCGATCAGGCCTTCCTCATCCAGTTCGCGCACGAGACGGAGCTGCTGCAGGAGCTCACCAGCTCTCGTCCAAAACTCCGCGAAGCCCTGAACCAGGTCGGCACCACGCCTCCCGATGAGCGCAACGATGCCCAGCAGAATGGGCAGGACTCCGGCAACAACTCCGGCTATGGCCGCTACGGCCACCGCGGCGGAGGCCATCGCTTCGGTGGCACCACCTTATACGACGCCATCTTCCTCGCCTCCGACGAGCTGATGAAGAAGCAGCATGGCCGCAAGGCGCTCGTGGTTCTCACCGATGGCGAAGATCGCGGCAGCCAGGAGACGCTCGCTACCGCCGTCGCGGCGGCCCAGCGCGCCGAGACCGTCGTCTACGCCATCTACTTCAAAGGCGAGCAGCACGGGTATGGCGGCCACGGGGGCTACGGCGGTTACGGGGGTCGAGGCGGAGGCTACCCTGGCGGCGGCCCGCGCGGCGGCGAAAATCACGTGGACGGCAAGAAAGTCCTTGAGCAAATTACCGGTGAAACCGGCGGCCGCATGTTCGAAGTCTCCGGCAAGCAGACCTTCGCAACCATCTATACGCAAATCGCCGAAGAACTCCGTTCGCAATACCGTCTCGGCTACACGCCCGACGCGGCGAGTGCGGCCGAAGGCTTTCACCGCATCGATCTCACCGTGCCGAACGACAAAAAGCTGTTCATCCAGACGCGCGACGGCTACTACGGTGGCTCGTGACCCAAAGCTTCGCGGGTCCTATGTTGCTCGCTGGCACGAGACCGTAATCGCGCAGCTGTGCTGGTCGAACCGGTAGGAGCGGTCGATCCGGATCAGCGCGCGCCGGCTGAACAACTCATACCGGCTGCCCACCACTACCGTCGGTGTCGACAGCAGGCAACGGGACGCCAGTTCCGTATCGTGTCCCTTCCAGGCGCCGGCTACCATATTTCCCACTTCGCCGATCGCGTCCCGCACTGTCTCATCCACTTCGGTCGATTCCTGGCCCGTCAAACACCCGCAGATCCGCATCGCTCCATCGCGGGTGCTCTGCAAAACTAAGGTCCCGGTCAGCGCGCCCGCCAGGCCGATGAGCGCAGCGACCGTCTCGCCCTCCATCGGATCGACCTCGACGGCCTGAGAGCAGGTGACACCCATCATCTTGCCGAAGACTTCTTCCATCGCCTGATCCAGATATTCCTCGAGCCGCGCGATCTCCTTTTCCACGACGTCCAATGCCGCCATCAGTCTGCTCCCGACCAGGATTCTCCCTTCATCCCTTATCGACCTGAGCGGCTTTCCCGCGAGCGGGAGCGATGCTTTGCGCTCAGGGGAGGGGGTACCCACTGGCGATGGGAGTCCGGCATCCTGTTCATTCGGCGCGAGTTACAAAAAGGCCTTCCGGCTGTCCGGCATCCAACTGATTCCGCATGGGTTGCCCGGTAATATGCTGCGGATATTACCCAGCTTTCCAGCGTTTCGGCGATCAGCAAGAACATAAGCCTGAAATAGAAAAGGACCCGCGATGGCGGATCCTCCTGGTTCAGGCTTCGTTTCCAGTGTGACGGCCTGCCAGGGGCATTGCAAGAAGAATGTAGGCAGAAGGGAAACGGAAGTAATGGGACGGAGCGCGGAGTTCCCAACGCGGGCGCCGGTCGCGTAGAAACCAACCCGCGCCGACTACAATCCTGACCAGGAATCCTGATCAGGATTTGTGCATGCGCCTGTCGCCCCGACTCGGTTTTCGGCTCGCTCTGGTCATCATCGCTGCGGCCATCCTGTGCGTGCGGCTGATTCCGCGCCACAACCCCAGGATTCCGAGCACGCCGCGCGTTCCCGACCTTGCGGCGACCAGCCCGCTGAACCAGCCGGGCGGCGGAACGGCGCCAGCCGAGGCGTACGAGGTCTACTCCGCGCTCTATCAGGCGCCGAGCGAAGAGCCGCTGGTGTTTTCCGAGAAATCGGTGACCGATATTCCCCAGGTGGGCGGCAGCTGCCTGAAGCCGTCGACGCCGAACGAGCATGAGCTGACCGAGGCCTTTGAGGCCGCAAACCAGCAGAGTCATCTCTGGGAGCAGAAGTTCACGATCCCGCAGGGCTACCGCATGCTTTCGCCCAGCGATGCCGCGCAGGCGCAGGTGTGTCTCGAAACCCATGGCGCCGGCGGCGCGCAATGCGCCAGCTATAAAGACGTCCGGCACGTGCGCTTCCTGGGAGTGCCGGGTTTTGACCACGCTCACACGCATGCCTTGGTGTCCGTGATCAAAATGTGCGGCAGCTTTTGCGGCAGCGGCGGCATTTTCGCGGTTGAGAAGACGGGTGCGACCTGGCGACGCTCCGAGACCACGGATTTTACCCGCGACTGCAGCTGGGCGTACTAAGGACAGCCGCTGGACGGCTCGGCGCCGGTCAGCGGCTGCGCCGCTCCGTATCTTCTCCTTGACAGCTTAGGAGAATCGCGCTACTCTCCTAATTGATTTAGGAGGACGCATGCCGGATCAGGCTCAGCTTTTGCCAGGCACCCTCGATCTTCTCATCCTGAAGGCGGTTTCGCTGGGGCCGCTGCACGGCTACGGCATTCTGCTGCGCATCGGCCAAATCTCGGGCAGCGCGCTGCTCATCGAGCAGGGAGCGCTCTATCCGGCGCTGTTTCGTCTGGTGCGCCAGGGGCTGCTGAAGGCGAGCTGGGGGACATCGGAGAACAATCGCCGGGCCAAGTTCTACGAGCTGACGGCCGCGGGCCGTAAGCGATTTCGAGAAGAGACGGAAGACTGGAATCGGCTGGCCGCTGCGATTGGCGCCGCGCTGGCTGCGCAAGCGGAGGAAGCATGAGCGCCCTCGCGTGGCTTCGTTCCGTTGGCGCGAAGATCTTCCGAGGTTCCGAGACTGCGGAGGAGATGGACGAGGAACTGCGCTCGCACATCCAGTACCGAGCCGACGATCTGGAGCGATCCGGAGTGAGCCGTGCCGAGGCGGAGCGGCGGGCGCGCATCGAGTTCGGCGGATACGAGAAAATTCGACAAGAGAGCCACGAGGCGCTGGGCGGCAACTTCATCGAGACGCTGTTGCTGGACCTTCGCTACAGTCTGCGGGTGCTGCGGAAGTCTCCAGGCTTTGTGGTGGCGGCGATCGCGACACTGGCGCTGGCGATCGGCGCGAATGCGGTGGTTTTCGGCATTATGGACGGGCTGGTGCTGCGCCCGCTGAATGTGCCGCAGGCGGAGAGCCTGTGGGGAACGGAGTACGGCGCGGATTCGGGATTTCAGTCCTACCTCAATTATCGCGATCTGCGCGATCGTAACCACAGCTTCGACGGGCTGGCGGCGTTCAACTTCGCTTTTGTCGGGCTGGATACGGGCAAGGAGCCGGTGATTGCCACGGGGTTTGCGACGACGGGAAATTACTTTGACGAGTTGCGGATTCAGCCATATCTCGGCCGCTTCTTTCACAGCTCCGATGAGCGCGGCCCGGGGAGCGCTCCGTATCTGGTGCTTAGCTATGCATACTGGCACAGCCATTTTCAGGACGATCGCGGCGTTATCGGCCGCACGGTGCAGGTGAACAAGCATCCGTTCACGGTCATCGGGATAGCGCCACCTGGATTTCGCGGCACGTTGCTGTTTGCCTCTATCGATTTCTTCATGCCGATCGTGAACCAGGAGCAGGTGGGCGGGACTTCGCTGAACGAGCGCGGAAACTTTCACGAAATCTTCGAAACGTTTGGACATCTGAAACCGGGAGTGACGGCTGCTCAGGCGGTTGCCGACATGCGAACCGTTGGCGCGTACCTCGAACAAAACTATCCGAAGGAATTTGATCAGCAAAGCTCCACTTTGGGGCGAACCGGGCTCACCTCCTTCGGTAGCGCGGTGCGCGCGTTCATGACCGCGTTGATGCTGCTGGCAGGATTGATTCTGCTGGCCGCCTGCGCCAACCTGGGCAGCCTTTTTGCCGCGCGCGCCGCCGATCGCTCGCGCGAAGTAGCTTTGCGGCTGGCGCTGGGTTCAAGCCGCAAACGGATCCTGCGCCAGTTGCTGACCGAAGCTGTGTTGATTTCACTCGTCGGCGGCACGGCGGGGCTTCTGGGCAGCATTGTGCTGTTGCGGCGGCTCAGCGTGTGGCAGCCATTTCCGGGTGCTCCCATTCATCTGCCAGTCACGCCGGATGCGAAGATCTACGTCGTTGCTTTGATCCTTGCGCTGGTCAGCGCATTTCTTTTTGGGATTGTGCCGGTGCGGCAGGTGCTCCGCGTTAATCCCTACGAGGTTGTGAAAGCGGGATCGAGCGCCAAAGTGGGACGCCGGCTCAGCTTCCGGGACGTGTTGCTGGTGCTGCAGATTGCCATCTGCGCGGTGCTGGTCACCTCTTCGATGGTCGCGGTTCGCGGATTGCTGCGGTCGCTGCACGGCAACTTCGGATTTGAGCCGCGCAACACGATGATCGTCAACACGAACATGTCAATGGCTGGCTATCGCGGCGACGAGATGCCTGCGATGCAAAAGAGAATGGTCGCGGCGATGCAGACCATTCCCGGCGTGGAGCGGGTGGGCCTGGTGAACAACTACCCGCCGCTGGTCTATGCGTCCGCCAGCAGGGCCAATGTTTTCAAAGAGGAGACCAGCGACCTGAGGCCATCGAACACCGCGGCCATGCCTTACCGGTACGAGGTATCTCCTGGGTACTTCGGCGCCGCCGGTACAGCTTTACTGGCGGGCAGAGACTTCAGCTGGCACGACGATAAGAACGCACCTGTGACGGCAATGGCCAATCGGAACCTGGCCGTCGCGATGTTCGGTTCGGTATCAGAAGCGGTGGGGAAATATTTCAAGCTGCAGGATGGAACGCGTGTCCAGGTTGTGGGCGTTGTGGAGAACGGAAAATATTTGAGCCTGACCGAGGATGAGCAACCGGCGGTCTTCTTCTCGTTCCTGCAGTCGCCGGCCAGTCAGACCTGTCTGGTGGTTCGCTCGAGGCGCGATCCGCAGCAACTGCTTGCGGCGATTAAAGGCAAACTGCGCGAGATGGACAGCGGGCTGCCATCGGACATTCAATCGTGGAATGCGCTGCTGGAGGTGGTGCTGTTTCCGGCGCGGATGGCGACGATGGCGCTGGGCGTGATGGGGCTGATGGGCGCGATGCTGTCGATCACGGGGATCTTCGGGATGGCGGCGTACTCGGTAAGCAAGCGGCTGCGGGAGCTGGGCATCCGGATTGCGCTGGGCGCGCAGCGAAAGGAAGTGTTGCAGGCAGCGCTGGGGCGCGCGGTCAAAATGCTGGCGCTCGGTTCGGCAGCGGGCCTGGTTCTGGGAATCCTGGCCAGCCGGGTGCTGGCGTCGATCGTGTACGGGGCAACGCCGCGCGATCCTGTGGTGCTGGCGGGTGTAGTTGTGGCCATGGCCCTGCTGGGGCTGATTGCGACGTGGCTGCCGGCGCAACGGGCGCTGTCGCTGGATCCTTTGGTTTTGTTGCGCGAGGAGTGAGTGAGCACGCTTCCCGCGCTCACCGGAGCAGGGGGATAATCTCCGCCTGCGGCGCTTCGTCGCCAACCGTGACCAGCGCAATGGTTATGGGCAGCGAGAATCGGTGCGGGCCCGCACTGCCAGGATTCAGATACAGCACGCCGCGACGATGTTCGATGAGCGGCTTATGCGAGTGGCCGCTGATAACCACGGAAATCCCGGCGGCTGCCGGGTCAAGGTCCAGTTCATGCAGGTCATGGAGCATGTAAAACGCAGCTCCGCCCAGTTTGACAAGCTCGGTCACCGGCAGCGCTGCGCACGGCCCACTGCGATCGATGTTTCCGCGTATGGCAGTGAGCGGAGCAAGTTCCCGGAGAGTGTCGAGGATCTTCGGGTCGCCGATGTCGCCCGCGTGAAGGATGTGGTTGACTGCGGCGAGCGCCTCCACCGCCTCAGGCCGTAATAGCCCGTGGGTATCGGAGATGACGCCGATGCGCATGCCGAAATCACCAAAGGAAGGACGGGCGGGCGATCATAGTCCGACGATCAGCCTCGTGCGCGGATCGAGATAGTCGCGGAGGGCATCGCCGAGGAAATTGAAGGAGAGCACGCAGAGCATGACGGCGATGGCGGGGAAGATAACCAGATGGGGCGCGTCGAAGAGAAACGGACGCGCGTCGTTGAGCATGGATCCCCAGCTGGCTGCGGGAGGAGGGACGCCGAGGCCGAGGAAGCTGAGCGTCGCTTCGGCCAGGACGGCTCCCGCCATGCCGATAGCGGCCTGAACGATGAGCGGCTGCAGGATGTTGGGCAGGATGTGCCGCGTGAAAATGCGCAGATCGCTGGCGCCGACAGCGCGCGCGGCTTCGACAAACTCGCGTTCGCGCACGGCCAGGACCTGCGCCCGGACGAGACGGGCATAGCCGACCCAGCCTCCAATGGAGAGCGCGAGGATGAGGTTCAGCAGGCCCGGGCCGAGGAAGGCGACGAAGGCGATGGCCAGAAGAATTCCGGGCAGCGCAAGAAAGGCGTTCATGAGGAAGGTATTGATGGAGACATCGAGCCAGCGGCCGTAATAGCCGGCGATGCCGCCGAAGACGAGTCCCAGGAAAAATGAAAGTCCCACCACGGAGATGGCTACGGTGAGCGAGAGACGGGCTCCCCAGATGACACGGGAGAGAATGTCGCGTCCCAGCTCGTCGGTTCCAAGCCAGTGGAGATGGCTGGGAGCGGCGAGGCGATGCGCGAGATCGAGGGCGGCGGGGTTGTACGGAGCGAGGAAGGGCGCAAACAGAGCCATGGCCGCGAAGGAAATCATGAGCGCTGTGCCAACCCACGCCAGAGGCTGACGGCGAAGCGAAGCGCGAACTGAAGAAGGGTTCAACACGAAGCAAATGTACGAATCTGAAACATACAATAGGAAGGGTCATGAAACAATGCGGAGGTTCGAGAGGACCGGGATCCGCACACGATATGCCTGAAAGGATAGTGACCCATTGCGCATTCTGCTGCTCGGACTGAACTATGCCCCGGAACTGACCGGCATCGGCAAGTATTCAGGCGAGATGATGGAGTGGCTGGCGGAGCGCGGGCACGAGATCCGAGTGGTGACGACGCCCCCGTATTATCCCGCCTGGAAAGTGCGCCAGGACTACCGCTGGTGGCGGTACCGGAGAGAAACGTCGCCGGCTGGGGCAAAGATTTATCGTTGCCCCATCTGGGTTCCGAAGAAGCCAGGCGGAGTTTCCCGAGTGATCCACCTTGGCTCGTTCGCGATGAGCAGCCTTCCCGTGGCGCTGGCCATGGCTGCATGGCGCCCCGAGGTGGTTATCACCGTGGAGCCGACGTTTTTCAATGCGCCGGTCGCTTTGCTGACCGCTGCGTTGGCCAGAGCCGCCTCCTGGCTTCACATCCAGGACTTCGAGATCGACGCGGCATTTGATCTGGGCCTTCTGCCCCGCGAAGGAGTCGTCCACAATCTCGCGCTGGCGGCAGAGCGAGCGATTATGGGCAGATTCCGGCACCTGTCGAGCATCTCGGGGAATATGGTGAAGAGGATTGCAGCGAAGGGTGTGGACGCCAGTAAGGCTGTGCTTTTTCCGAACTGGGTAGACGTCGATGCAGTGAGGCCGATGAACGGCCGAAACAGCTTCCGCGAAGAGCTGGGGATCGGCGCACACCAGGTGGTGCTCCTGTATTCGGGCAACATGGGGGTAAAACAGGATCTGGAGATCCTGCCGAGGCTGGCGCGAGAGTATGCCAGCCGGCGTGACGCGCACTTCATCTTCTGCGGAGAAGGAGCCTTCCGTCCGCAGATGGAGGAGATGACCCGGGGGCTGACGAACGTTTCGCTTCTGCCGCTGCAGGCCGCCGATCGGCTGAATGAGTTGCTGAATGCAGCCGATATTCATTTGCTGCCGCAGTACGGAAACGCCGCGGATCTGGTGATGCCTTCGAAACTAACGGGGATGCTGGCCAGCGGGCGTCCGGTGATTGCTACCGTGAACCAGGGAACCCAGGTGGCGAAAGTGATTGAGAATTGCGGAATCGCTGTCACGCCGGGAGACCTGGGTGCGCTTTGCCATGCGGTGGATCGTCTGGCCGCGGATCCCGATTTGCGGCAGAGGCTGGGCAAGGCGGCGCGCAGCTTCGCCGAGAAGAATCTCGGACGTGATGAGGTGTTGCAGCGGTTCGAGGCGGAGATGCTGAGCCTGCTGAACGGGAGCCGGGAGTATTCTCTTACCTGAGGCTGTGCAGAGCTGCGCGCTCTGCCCCGAACAGTTCATACATCACAGTCGCGACATGCCGGGCCCCGTGTCGCTCCGGCGAGAAGGAGCTTGTACTTTGAAGAAGGCGCTTATTACCGGCGTGACGGGTCAGGATGGCGCATACCTTGCGGAGTTTCTGCTGAAGAAGGGCTATGAGGTGCACGGGATCAAGCGGCACACATCCCTCCTGAATACCGGACGTGTCGATCACCTGTATGAAGACCCGCATGTCGAGAGCCGGCACTTCATTCTGCACTACGGGGATCTGACAGACTCGAGCGCGCTGATCCATGTAGTGCAGAAGGTGCGGCCGGACGAAATCTACAACCTGGGCGCGCAGAGCCACGTGAAGGTTTCCTTCGAGGAACCTGAGTACACGGCGAACTCCGACGCTCTGGGGCCACTGCGGCTGCTGGAGGCGATTCGCATCCTCGGGCTGACCGAGAAGACGCGGTTCTATCAGGCGTCCACTTCGGAGCTTTATGGATTGGTGCGGGAGACTCCACAGAAGGAGACGACCCCGTTCTATCCGCGCTCTCCCTATGCGGTGGCGAAGCTGTATGCGTACTGGATAACGGTGAACTACCGCGAGGCGTATGGGATTTATGCCTGCAACGGGATTCTTTTCAATCATGAGTCTCCGCGGCGCGGCGAGACCTTCGCGACCAGGAAGGTGACGCGGGGGCTGGCCCGGATCAAAGTCGGATTGCAGGAGCGGTTATACATGGGGAACCTGGACGCGCGCCGCGACTGGGGTCACGCGCGCGATTTCGTGGAAATGCAGTGGCTGATGCTGCAGCAACCGGAACCCAGAGACTATGTGATTGCCACCGGTGAGCAACACAGTGTGCGGGAGTTTATCAACGTGAGCGCTGAGTTTCTGGACATGAAACTGCATTGGAAAGGCAGCGGGCAGGAGGAGAAAGCGTTCGACGAGCGGGGCAACGTGGTGGTCGAGGTGGACCCCAACTACTTCCGGCCCACCGAGGTGCAGACGCTGCTGGGTGACGCGACGAAGGCGCGGAGAGAACTGGGCTGGGCGCCCCGCACGAGCTTTCGGGAACTGGTTCGGGAGATGGTGACAGAGGATCTGTCGGCGGCCGAGAAGGACGCGCTGGTGATGAAGCACGGATATCCTGCCTACAACCACCATGAGGCCTGAGCGCATGGAGCGAGCAAGCAAGATTTTCGTTGCCGGGCACAGGGGATTGGCAGGGAGCGCTCTGTGCCGGCAGCTGGAGCGGCAGGGCTACCGGAACCTGCTGCTGAAACCGCGCGCGGAACTGGACCTGATGGATTCGACAGCGGTGCAGCGGTTCTTCGCGGAGTCGCGCCCGGAGTACGTCTTTCTGGCGGCGGCGAAGGTCGGGGGAATCCTGGCTAACGATACGTATCCTGCGGATTTTCTGCGCGACAATCTGAAGATCCAGACGAACGTGATCGACAGCGCGTATCGAAGCGGGGTGAAGCGGCTGCTGTTTCTGGGCTCGACCTGCATTTATCCGAAGTTGTGCCCGCAGCCGATCAGGGAAGAATACCTTCTGACCGGGCCGCTGGAGCCGACAAATCGGGCTTATGCACTGGCGAAGATCGCGGGCATCGAGATGTGCTGGTCGTATAACCGCCAGTACGGGACGCAATATATTGCAGCGATGCCAACGAACCTGTACGGTCCAGGCGACAACTTCGATCCGGAGACATCCCACATGCTTCCGGCCCTGATCCGCAAAGCAACGGAGGCCAAACTGGCCGGGGCGCCCGCCATCACCGTATGGGGAACCGGCACGCCCCGCCGGGAGCTTCTTTACAGCGAGGACCTCGCCGAGGCGTGCGTCTACCTGATGAACCTGGCGGATCCGGAGTTTCGGACGCTGCTGCGGAGCGACGAACCGCCACTAATCAATATTGGAACCGGTGAGGATCTGAGTATTCGGGAGATCGCGGAGCTGGTATGCCGCGTGGTGGGGTTCGATGGCGAGCTGAGGTTCGATCCGGCGCGGCCTGACGGCACACCGCGCAAGCTGTGCGACGTGAGCCGTATCCACGCACTGGGGTGGCGGGCGAAGACAAGCCTGGAAGACGGCATTCGGCGGACCCTGGAGTCGGCGAGAGACCTGTTCGTCACAGCAGCCGTGTAGATGCGTGGGGCAAGCGGCTCGTCTCATATTTGGGGAGTTCGGCAAATGGTACAGGCGGGCAGAGGCGAGTTGGCGGCGCTGCTGGCGGCGTGGATGCTGATGGTTTGCGCGGCCCATGGGCAGGATGACGCAGCGCGGCGCATCTTCGATCTGACCAACCAGGATCGGCAGGAGCATGGGCTTCCGGCCCTCCGGTGGAACGATGCGCTGGCAGCGGCGGCGCAGGCGCATGCCGGCCGCATGGTGCGGGAACCGGTGCTCTCGCATCAGTATCCGGGCGAAGCGGAACTGGCGGCGCGGGCAGCGTCAGCGGGCGCGCACTTCCAGGCTGTCGCGGAAAACATCGCCGTGGGCCCGAACCCGCAGTCGATTGAGCGCGGGTGGATGCATTCGCCCACGCATCGGGCCAACATTCTCGATCCCAAAATGAATGCTCTCGGCGTCGCCGTGGCGGCGCGAGGCGGATCTTTGTACGCCGTAGAGGATTTCGAGGAATCGTCAGAGGCGCTGACGCTCGCGCAGGTGGAGCAGCGGGTGCGCGAACTGCTGCGCGCTGATAATGTCGATGCGTCCGCGCCGGCTGGACCGGCGGAGCAGGCCTGCTCGATGGGTCACGGAATTCCGCAGGGATCGAATGTGCGGTCGATTGTCCGATTCGAAACGCCGGACCTGACCCAGTTGCCGAGCCAGGTGGCGCAGCAAATTCGCAGCGGCGATTTCAGAAAAGCGGCCGTGGGCGCTTGCGCGCCGCAGCCGGATCAGGCGAACTTCACAACCTATCGTGTTGCGATTCTTTTCTACTGAAGGGCGAAACCTGTTGGGCACGTTGCCGCGGCTGCGCATCGAGCGGTCGTAGATTCCGGCGACAGCGGGGCTGGCCTGGGCGCGGGGCACGTGAGAGAGACGCGGGCGGTTTTCAGCCTGAATCGCTCCTGAAGTAACCGGCGTCGCGCAGAAAAGGGCGCCGAAGCGCCGCACCGCGTTTGTTATAATTTCCGCAGACAGCAAGCGGCGACACACTCCTCAGTAGCTCAATGGCAGAGCATTCGGCTGTTAACCGAAGGGTTGTAGGTTCGAGTCCTACCTGAGGAGCCAATCTTTCAAGCACTTGCAGAATCCGCCCGAAATTCCAACCTCGCAAAACCCCACGGTAAACAACCAGACAGCCGCCAACCGTTGTTCGGCGTGCGGTCGTTCGTGCGTCATCACCATCTGAACCGCCTTCGAGTTTGCGTCCCTACAGCACCTGGATGGTGAAGGTGAGCGTCTCATTAAGACCGGGCCCGGTGAGCACGACCGAGGCCTGATACGCTCCGGCAGGCGGCGTCGCCGGCACTTGGGAGTTTGCGCCGCATGACGTAATGGAGGGCAAACCGCACAGCAGAATCAACAGCCAAAGAATCCCTCGTTTCGATCTACCCTTCTTACGGTATGCGACAAATATCCAACCCGGCAGCCAAAGCACCGCGGCAAAAGCCACTGCGTCCGGAGAAGCATGCGTTAGCCAGGATTTCCGCTCAAGCGAAGCGCTCAGGCTCTGCGCCGGGTTGATCGACAACGTGGTGCTGGCAGTGTTGCTGGACGCGAAATTCAGGCTGCTGGGACTAAAGCTGCAAGTGATGTATTGTGACAGGCTTGCTGGAAGGTTGCACGCGAGAGAGATTGTGCCGGTGAAATCCGTCGCAGTGCATGTAATTGTCGCTGTTCCCGAATCCCCGGAGAGCGTGATCGTTGGAATGGTGCAGCTCACGCTGGGTGGCGGAAGCGCGACGCCTGAGAGTTGCACTTGCTGAGGGCTGCCGCTGGCGTTGTCGGCCACATTCAATGTCGCCGTCTCCGAGCCGGCCGAGAGGCTGGGAGTGAACGTAACGCTGATCGCGCAGCTGTTGCCGGCTGCTACGCCTGAGCCGCACGATGGGCTTGACTCGGAAAAATCGGTCGCATTCGCTCCCGAAATGGAAATGCCGGATCCATTGATGCTGAGTGAGGCGTTGCCTGTGTTCGACAGCGTGACGGTCTGTGCCGCGGCAGTCGTGCCGGATACCTGCGCCGCGAAGGAAAGAGTAGCGGGGCTCAGGTTCGCGATCGGCGCGCCGCCCGTGACGGTGATCACTGGAGTATCTGTAACCGTGATCGTTTCCGAATCGTTCACGGAGACTGTCGCTGTCGGCGGCGGCGGCACGGCCACGGGGCAGTTCGATGAGGCGGGACATTGGCCGTCGAGCGTGATCGACTGCATGTAGCTCGGAGCAGAACCGGTGGTCGCAAGATTGCTCAGCGGGGCGTTGTCACTGAAAGTGAGCGTGCCTGTATCCGTCGCCGGTGAAGAGCCCGTGTAGGCGATCGTCAATGTGCAGAAACCGCCGGAAGGCACAGACGTCGCTGTGGCGCCGTTGAAGCATTGCAGAGCGGAGATCGAGAAGGCCGTGGTGTTGGAGAGCGTGACGGGCTGGAGCATCAGGGGGGACAGCCCCATATTGGAGAGAGCGATAGTCTGGCTTCCGGGTTGGCCACCGAACCCAAGCGGACTGCCCGTGGAGAAATACGCCACCGGCTCGCTGAGGTTGATCGCCGCCGGCAGCGTGAAGGCGTTCACGGTTTCAGTATCGTCGACCGTGATCGTTTCCTGGTCGTTTACCGAGACGGGCTGAGGCATGGAAGAGGAAACTGTGAGGGAAATATTGATGGAAGTTGCGGCGCTGTAATTCGTGTCGCCGGCGTAGCTCACCATCACGGTATATTGACCGGCTGCGACGGTTGAGGGAACCGGGATCGTGGCTGAGCCGCTTACGATGG
The DNA here is from genome assembly GCA_030038115.1 of Acidobacteriaceae bacterium. Taxonomy (GTDB): domain Bacteria; phylum Acidobacteriota; class Terriglobia; order Terriglobales; family Acidobacteriaceae; genus Palsa-343. Next base: position 15,343 of record JASHPM010000383.1, read on the forward strand.
GGGCCGAGCCCGCCAGGAAGGCGTTGCCCGTTACGCTGTAGCTGATGCTGCCCGATGGTGTGGCGATGCCGTTCCCGGAGTATTGGCCTGCAATGGTCACGGGAATTGAGCCTGCCTGGCCCGCCGTCAACGTGACGGGCTGGATTGCCGGCCCGGCGAGGGTCGCACCCGCCTGGCCTACCACCACCGGCGAGGTAGCGCCTGTCAGGGCGCTGGCCTCAAAGTTTGTATCGCCCAGATATTGCGCCGAGTAAGGATGACTGCCCACTGGGGGCACGTTCACGGTATAGCTCGCGGCCGCGCCCGATACGGTGGAGTCGGGCAGAAGCGCGGTGCCATTGTCGTAAAACGCCACCGAGCCGGTCGGCGCTGTGCTCTGAACGCTGGCAGGGCTAATTGCGGCGGCGATCGTGACCGGCTGCCCGTAAACGAGCGAAAGAGACGAGGGCGCCACCGTCAAGGTCGTTGCGGCCTGAGTGTTGGTCAGCGAGAATGTTGCCGGCGTGGTGACACTCGCGACCGAGGCGCTGACCTGATATGCAGTGGAACTGGCGACTCCGTTTGCCGTCACCGTCACGCTGGCGTTTCCATTGCTGCCGGTGGTCGCCGTCGATGAGGAAAGGCTTGCGCTGGCTCCCGAAGTGGGCGCGGTGAAGGTTACAGTTGCGCCGCTCACAGGGTTACCGCTGGCATCGGTCACGTTGACGACGAGAGGGTTGGCAAACGCTTGCCCGATCACCGCGCTCTGGGTGCCGCCGCTGACCACTGAGATGGCGGACGCTGCGGGTGCGCTCAAGGCGCCAAACTTCATAACGTACCCGCCGCCGTAAGGGGCGGTCGCCTGAAAAGCCCCCGAGGTCGTAGGAAAATCAGCACTGTTCACTACGCCGCCCAGGTAGGCGTTTCCAGACGGGTCAAGAGCAACGCTTGTACCTATAGCGATGCTGTTGGAGGTCGCAGCGCCCAGGTAGGTGGAGTAAGCCAGGGAGCTATTGCCGGACACCGTCGTATTCAGAATCGTATAGAACGCTTCACCATCGCAGATGCTGGAGTTACATGTGGTCACCTGAGTGCTCTGGTAGGCATCGGAGGTTACGGGGAACGAACTCGATGTCGTTACTCCAGTCAGGTAGGCGTTGCCCGCGGAGTCCACGGCGACGGAAGTCGCTCCCGCAAATCCGTTCTGGACCGAACCAGCCGCGAGCGTTGTGTTGTTGTCGCCTAGCAGCGCCAGGTACAGCAACTGCGTTCCGTCGTTCGAGATCTCGCCAAGAAACGCAAACTGACTGGTGGCGCCCCCATTGTTATAGCCGGGGACAGAGGCCATGGGCCCGGCGATCTGCGGTGTGGGAAAGGTAGAGTTGATACTGGTCCCGGCGACATAGGCATCTCCGCTCGCATCCACAGCGATTGCCGGTCCAATGTCAGGGAGGATGTCCTCGTAGGTCATCCCAATCTCCGTTCCGAAAAACGTGGAGTAGAGCAGGCCCGCGCCGGTGGGATTCAGCTTGGTCACAAAGCCGGCTACGTAAGCGCATTCGCTGGGACCACACGCGGGCTGTAACGCGCCGGATGTGGTCGGAAAGCTCGAGTCGTCCGTGGCGCCTACAATGTAGGCGTCTCCCTGGGAATCGACCGCAACTGCCATTCCCTGGCTCTCGCCGTTTATGCCGTCGGTGCCGCCCAGAAATGTCGAGTAGACGAGCGACGTTCCGTCGGCGCTGAGCTTGGTGACCGCGGCCGATTCGATATCCTGCACCGTCGTCTGGTAGGCATTCGTGGTCGTCGGATAAAACGTCGCGTCATAGCCCTGATCATCGACACCGGTGACGGTGTAGATGCTGTCCTGGCTGTCCACGGCCAGATTCATATAGATGCCCAGGAGATCTGCGCTCCCGGGCCCTATTTGGGCCGCATAGACCACCTGCGATCCGTCGGGGCTGAGCTTGACTACGGTGATTTGGTTTGGGTTGTAATTCGGATTGCTGACATTGGGATTCTGATATCCTCCGCCCACGATGTAGCTGTCGCTGTAGAATCCGCCCACATAGGCAGAGCCCGAGCTGTCAATCACCATCTCCCCGGGAGATAGCCCCGGCAGAAACGTAAGGTAATCCAGCGTGGAGCCGTCGGGCGTGAATTTGGCGACGAAATCGGCATTTTCTGCAGGAACACTCATTGGGCCGCTGGGCCCGGGAAATGATTCGGTGTCGGTGTAACCCGCAACATAGGCGCTCCCGGAGGAATCGGCAGCAATCGACTGCAAGTCTGTCTGGCCGCTCCCGGAGGAACCGGCGAGATAGGTCGAGTAGATGAGCGTGGGGTCGATCACCAGCGGCTGTGCACGGTCGTAATTGCCCAGCGCGAAGCCAATGCGATGCCGTCCGCGTAGCACAAATCTACCCGCGATCTCGCGACGCGCCCCTCCAATCTGCTGGTAGACTACCGGTCTGCCCAGAGTCACCTCTCCATCGCGCCCTGATTTGCCGAGACCGAGGACGATGCCGCCGGTGTTGTCCACACGCAGCACGCGCCCTCCCTCAAAACCGAGGGCGATTTTGGTTGGGTCGGCGCCCGGCGCCACATCGAAATCGAATTCGAGACGCTGAGGATTGCCCTGGAAGATGGCGTTCACGCCGGGATAGAGGTTTTGGTAACTTACGCGCGAGTAATTCGCAATGCCGGTATGCCACGTGCTGCGGTCGCTCGTGAGAAAGTAGTTGGTTTTGCCGGGCAGTTCGTTCACTCCGGAAATAGAAGCGTTCGGATCGCCGCCCTCGAAGCGGAGACGCAGCGCTGAAGCGCGGGGCTTCTCGTTCGGTTGTCCAGTGCGCGCGGGTGACGCGAATGCAAAGACGGCCTCTTGCCGCGTAAGGAACAGCGTGTATCCGGGGCCGCGCGCCAGAAACTTCACCTGCGGATCGGTCTGGCCCCCGTTTGCTTCAAAACTTAACGGTAATTTCGCAAAATTGTTCGCCACCCTCACCCGCACGGCGGCGGCAGCCGTTTGATCGCCGCCAGACGGTTCCGGGCTTGCGGCCGCGATCGAACTCGCCTGAGCATTCGCCGCCGGGACGCATCCGAGGAACAAAAGCACGGCGCAAGCCATGGCCCACCGGAGCAATCGGCGCGTCCGCTTTGCGAGCGCTGGCTGTGCGTCACGAATTGTCGCTGGCCGTCTGCCCATCTCGCCTCCTCATCGCATCGCGCGCGGCATGGCTGCTGCCTGCCGGAGTTACTGGAAGCTGAAGGTGACGGTGACGTTGA
>JASHPM010000050.1 GCA_030038115.1 Acidobacteriaceae bacterium
GTGGCAGTGATGCAGGGGCGCGTGCACGCGTATGAGGGATACAGCTCGGAGGAAGTGACGTTTCCAGTGCGGGTGCTGGGGCGGATGGGCGTGCGGACGCTGGTGCTGACCAATGCGGCGGGCGGGATTAATCCCGGGCTGAAGCAAGGGCAGCTGGTGCTGCTTGCCGACCACATCAATTTGTCGGGGCGGAATCCGGTGGCGGGACCGAACGACGAGCGGCTGGGGCCGCGATTCTTCGACATGAGCGAGGCGTATTCGCAGCGGCTGCGGGAACTGGCGCATGAGGCTGCGCGGGTGGAGGGTTTTCGGCTGGACGAGGGAGTGTACCTGAGTGTGTTGGGGCCGAGTTTCGAGACGCCGGCGGAGATTCGCGCGTTTCGGGGATTGGGCGCCGACCTGGTCGGCATGTCGACGGTGCAGGAGACGATTGTGGCGCGGCACATGGGCATGGAGGTGCTCGGCATCAGCTGCGTGACGAACATGGCGGCGGGCATGCAGAAGGAACCTCTCAGTCATGAAGAAGTGATGGAAACGGGGCGGGCTGTGGAGAAGCAGCTGGCGGGTTTGCTGACGCGGCTGGTGCCGATGTTGGAAAGGCAGCCGGTAGCCGGTAGCCCGTAGCCGGTAGCTTGCGCAGAACTGCCCGTGGTCGCCGTCTTCGATTGTGGCGGACTAGCCGGGTCTAGCGAAAGAACGGTTAGCTGAAGAGTGGTCAGCTAAAAAGCGGTTAGCAACAGAGCGGTTAGCGGGGCAACGGTTAGCCGCGAGGCTCCGGCGGTTGGTGCCGATGATGGCGGAGTGACGGCTCAGTGCATCTTGAAATGCACTTCGATGTTTACCTTCACCGCCACCGGGTTTTTCCTGAACGTCGCGGGCCTGAAACGGTATTGGCTGACTGCCTCGATCGCCTTCTCGTCCAACCCATGTCCCAGCGGCCGGATCACCTGGATGTTGCGCGGGACGCCGTTCTCGTCCACGATCGTGCTGATCACTACCACGCCTTCTATACGCGCTCTGCGTGCCTCTTCGGTGTATTGCGGGTCTGGGCTATGGGCTAAGAAGGGCGTATTCACGCCAGGTCCTATGTTCATCACGGTTCCGGTGAAAGGTTCCGCGGTCGCGGACTGCACCGCTGTCGTAACCCCTTCCTTCGCCGGTGCCGCGGGATGCTGGTCGTGCCAGTCGGGGACGGGCTCGGCGGATTTGATCCAGGCGGCGACGTAGAGGTCGCGGAGCATCGAGGCTCCGGCGGCGAGGCGTTCGGCGGTGAATTGTTTGGCGGCGGGGGTTCCCATGCCATCGAAGCCGTGGTCTTTGTCGAGCTGATAGACGCGCTCGACGAGGGAATTGGAGTGGCGCAGATACGCGAGGTAATCGTCCCACTCGTCGCCGATGGGATGGAGCGGCGTGATGAGGGGCTGGACGTCGGATTCATTGACAGCGGCGTCGACGAAGGCGGTTTCGAAGAGGGCGTGGATGCCGTGCTGGGTCGTGTAGCCGTTGGGATTCTGTTTCTCGACCCAACCGTCGTAGTTGACGGTGACGTGAAGCGGCTGCGAGCCGTCGGCGACGTAATGGCCGAGCCATCCGGCATAGAAGAGGATGGCGGCCTCGACGGGTTTGGTGTCCTGATGCTCGGCGCTGAGCTGGCGGTAATCGCGCATCGCGGACTTGAGGCGTTCCCAGACTTCACTGGTGATGTACGGCTGGAATCCGACCTTCTCAGGGCGGAGCTCGGCGGCGAGATCGGGGTGGGCGGCGGCGTAGGCGTAGAGGGCAGCGATGTACTGGTAGCGCTGGCGAGGCAGCGGGCCGATGAGGTCGGCGAGTTCGATGTCGATGAAGTGGTCGGGAGCCTGGGCGGCGCTGAGTTCGGGTTCGGCGCGGGAACGCCAGCGATCGGGCTCGGGGCCGAGGTACTCGATTTCGGCGATGGCGTCGGGCGTGCGCAGAAAGGCGGGCACGTCGGCGGGGAGAGATTCCGTGGCGAGGCGGTTGATGATGCGATGGCCCTTGCTGCCCCAGCCAAAAGAAGGCGAGACCGCGACGAGGGGCAGGAGAAGCAGGACCGAGAGCGAGCGCAGAGATTTCATGTTGGCCTTGAGTATAACGAGCAGCGCAGCGGGAAGAGGGTAGCGGCAAGCGGGCAGCGAAAAAGCGGTTAGCGATGGAACGGTCAGCGAAAGGACGGTCAGCGAAAAGACGGTCAGCGGTCAGCGATCAGCGTTCAGCATTCAGCTCCTGCCGCAAACTGCGTTGACGAATTCCGATGGCGGCAAAGCATCTTGTTATTTCTTCATGAGGCCTTCGATGGCGTCGGCGGTTTTGGGCAGGGCGCAGGTGAGGCACTGGAGGGTGCCGTCAGGCTGGACGTAGTAGTCGTCTTCGATGCGGACACCGATGTTTTCTTCGGGGATGTAAATGCCGGGTTCGATGGTGAAGACCATGCCGCGCTCGAGGGGCTGGGTGTAATCCCATGGATCGTGGACATCGATGCCGACCAGATGGCCGAGGCCGTGAATGAAGTATTTGCCGATGGGCTCGCCGTGGAGGTCCTTGCCGTGGGCGTTCATGTAGTTGAAGGCGATGGTGTCGAGGGAGTCGGGGTAGCGGTGGTCGGGATCGTTGATGCGGGACTTGCCGGCGACGAAGGCGTTCATGGCGGCGGTTTGCGCGCCGAGGACGATCTCGTAAATTTCGCGTTGACGGGCGGTGAAGTGGCCATCAACGGGCATGGTGCGCGTGATGTCGGAGGCGTACATGGAGTATTCGCCGGCAGCGTCGACGAGGAGGACCTCACCGGCTTGCATGGTGCGGCTGTTTTCAGAGTAGTGAAGGATGGTGGAGTTGGGCCCGGAGCCAACGATGGGCGCGTAGGAGGGGCGTTCGCAGCCATTGGCCATGAGGTTCTGGATGATGATGCCAGCGGCGGCGCGCTCGGTCATGCCAGGATGAACGGCGGCGATCATAGCAAGCTGGGCTTTGACGGAGGCGTCGGCGGCTTTGTGCATGAGGGCGAGCTCACCGGCATCTTTGGTGGCGCGGAGAACGCCGGTGAGGGTATGGACGTCGAGGAGGTTGGGGGTGGTATCCATGCCGAGGTTAGTAGCGGTCCAGGCGGCGAAGGCGCGGGCCTGGGGATTGCCGGGCTGGCTCCAGAGGCTGCGCTCGAGATAGCGATCGCTTTTGAGCAGAGTGCCGAGGATGGCGGGGAGATCGGTCATGGGCCGGACTTCGTCGACGCCGGTGACATGGGGCGCGTCGGGCGAGGACGCGTCGAGTTTGGGGCCGGTGTAGCGTTCGGTGCGGAGGTTGCGGATGGGCAGGAAGAGGACCTCGCGGTAGCTGCGAGTGGTCTTGAGGTCGTCGGAAATGGCGGGCGCGACGATGAGGAGCACTGCGCCGGGCTGGTTCCAGCCGGTGAGGTAGTAGAAGTCGGAATCCTGGCGGAAGGGGGTGAAATCGGTGAGGGGCTCTTCGGCGGCGAAGAGGACGGCGACGCCACCATTGAGTGCGCCGCTGAGACGGATGCGGCGGGTGTGGTAGTCGGAGGTGGGTTGGCGGTCGAGAGCGAAGAGGGTGATGGGGAGGAGGAGGAAGAGGAGGGTGAAGCGGCGAGAGAACCTCATGGGAAAAGAGTGTAACGGGTGCACCCCCCTCCCTCCCTCCCCTGGGCGTCGGGTGTTTGTTTCCAGGGGTTTAGCGGAGGTATCCAGTTCGATAACAGGGGGTGGGGTGGTCAGCGACGAAACGGTCGGCGGTGGAATGGCCGGCGGAAAAACGGTCACGGGTGGAACGGTCAGCGGGAAGGCGGCCAGGGGAAGGGCGGTTCGTGAAGCGGATTTGTCCGTCCTGAGGCACGGCTGGTCCTTTCCAAAGCAGAAAAGCCTGCCGGTGGGCAGGCTTTTTTCTTTCTTGACTCTATAAGTTCAGAATACCAGATCCAGAGAATTAGAAGGCCAACTTTCTTTGGGATAAGTTAAGGATTGGTGCGGCAAGGGCTGAAGTTAGGGGAGAAGTTACCTGGGTAAGGCTTGACAGGTTTTCCACATTTGGGTGAAAGGCGGGGAAGAAAGAAGAGTAGAACTGGTCTCATATACAGGCTCGCGGCTTCGGCGAGCGGCGTGAGCCCCGCTTCGGCGGCGGGTCTCATCCGTTGGCGTTCGGGGCATTCGGGGTTTATGAGACCAGTTCTAGTCGTGAACCAGAGGGCCTGGCCGGTGGGCAGCGCCGGGGGAGGCGTGCCCGTTTCCTCGGGATGCCAACTGTGTTTTGGGAGGAATTGTGCGGGATGAAACTTAGGACTCCATTGTCGTCCCGCGTTCGTTCAAAATAGCGCTGTTGGCGGACCTGGGATGGTTATCGAGGAGGAGGCATGGGAAGGATATGAACTGTGCCTTTTCCCAAAACGGGCTGGTAACGGTACTTCGGAGTTGGGACAGGGAGATTAATCTTGACGTTTGGGTGGTTGGAGGCTTTCGCTTCTTGCTATGGGGTGAACCTAGCTGAGTATAGTCGGGAAGCCACCAGTGCGGTGAGGCCTGTTGGTTAGTGGCGGTGGGGGGAACCTGGCGCTGGGAGGGCGGCGCCGGCTGGGGAGATGCGCGTCCGTTTTCCCAGCGGCGTGAGCCCCGCCTGGCGGCGGGTCTCATCCATTGGTTGGCGTCCTGAGCAGGGGGGGTATGAGACCAGCAGACCAGTTCCAGAACCGGTCTTATACATAGGGCTGCGGCTCCGGCCAGCAGCGTGAGCCCCGCTTCGGCGGCGGGTCTCATCCGTCGGCGTGGGCATTTGGGGTTTATGAGACCAGTTCTAGTGGCTGGTGGCGCCGCTGTCGTTGCTGACCATGAGGCTGGAGACGTTGACGGGCTCGAAGTCGGACAAAGTGAGGCTGGTGAGGCACTCCAGATCGGAATCGTTCCAGCGAGCATCGGGAGTTCCGATGAGTCCGCCGCTCATGCCGTTATCGGCGAGGATGATTCCGTAGTTTCTGAAGCCGGTGATGATGATGGCCGCCTGGGG
>JASHPM010000051.1 GCA_030038115.1 Acidobacteriaceae bacterium
CTCGCCCGGTTTCCAGCAGAGTTGCCCGAAAAGCGCCGCCTGCTGGTCGCCCGCGATGCCAGCGATGGGAATGCCGCCCAGCCCGAGCGAGGTGGTCACGTCGCCCACGCGCTGGCTGGACCATACGACTTGCGGCAACAGGCTCTCGGGCACTCGGAAAATGCGCAGCAACTCTGCATCCCATTTGCCCTCGACCACGTTGTAGAGCAGCGTGCGCGACGCGTTGGTCACGTCGGTTACGTGCTGGCGGCCGCTGGTCAGGTTCCAGATGAGCCAGGTGTCGACGGTGCCGAAGGCCAGTTCCCCTCCCTCAGCCTTTGCCCGCGCGCCGTCTACGTTGTCGAGAATCCAGCGGATTTTCGTGCCGGAGAAGTAGGGATCGATCACCAGCCCGGTCCTGCTGGAGAGGGTGCCCGCGGCGCCGTTCTTCTCCAGTTCCGCGCAGAAGGCGGCGGTGCGCCGGTCCTGCCAGACAATCGCCGGATAAATGGGCTTTCCGGTGGCACGCTCCCACACGATCACGGTTTCGCGCTGGTTGGTGATGCCAATGGCCGCCACATCGCGCGGCCGGGCGCCGGCCTTGCCCAGGACCTCGATGGCGCAGGACAACTGGCTGGTAAGGATTTCCATCGGGTCATGTTCCACCCAGGCTGCCTGCGGATAGAACTGCCGGAACTCGCGCTGCGCCACCGCCGCGATTGTGCCACTATGGTCGAACAGTATGGCTCGCGAACTGGTCGTTCCCTGATCCAGTGCAAGAACGAATTTCATCCGCCCCCGCTTTCCGCTCCAGTCAAGCATGCGGAGGCGGCCAGATACAAGAGCGGCAATCCAACCGGCCATTTCGATCTCGTGCTAACCTGGACATTCGCTTTGGTTCGACATTTCATTCGCGGCAGGAGCCTATTCATGGATTTGCATCGCGGCTGGCGTTTGTCTGTTGTTGTGCTGGGCCTGGTTGGGTGGTTCGGATTGTCGCTTGCGGCGCAGGAGGAGGGATCCGGCGGGCAATATCCGGAGAGCCTGCTCGAAGGTCTTCACTGGCGCGATGTGGGCCCGATGCGCGGGGGACGCTCATTTGGCGTGGCGGGCGTGGCCAGCGAGCCGAACACCTTCTATTTCGGATCGGTCGGCGGAGGCGTGTGGAAGACGGAGAACGCCGGGCGCACATGGACGCCGATCTCCGACCAGGGCATACCCATTGGCTCGATCGGCGCGGTTGCCGTCGCTCCTTCCGATCCAAACATCGTCTACGTCGGCACCGGGGAGCCGGACATTCGCGCCCAGCATTCCTATGGCATCGGCGTGTTCAGGTCAACCGACGCGGGGAAGACGTGGACGCAGATCGGCCTCGAGAAGACGAGCCAGATCGGACGTATCGTCGTCGATCCATCCAATCCGAATCGTGTTTATGTGGCTGCGCTGGGCCACGTGTACGACGCGAATCCAGAGCGGGGCGTTTATCGCTCGACCGATGGCGGCGCGCACTGGAAAAAGGTTCTGTTCAACGCGTCCGATCCGAACGATGTGGGCGCCATCGATATTGCCATCGATCCCAGGAATCCGAAGGTGCTGTATGCATCACTGTGGGCCACGCGGCGCCCGCCGTGGTCGGTGTATGCGCCCTCGAACATACCGGGAGGCGGACTGTATAAATCCGCCGATGGGGGCGATCACTGGAAGCAGTTGACCGGTGGCCTGCCGGACGACAACTTTGTGGGCAAGATCGGAATTGCCGTGGCGCCGAGCAATCCAAAGCGGCTGTGGGCGGTGGTGGACGATTTGGGCACAGGGGTTGCGCCGCCGCTGCGCATGGGAGGGGAGAAGCCGAAGGAGCCGGCTCCGACGCCGAAGGGCGGGGTTTACCTCTCCGATGACGCGGGGGCGACGTGGAGGCTGGTCAACGCGGAGACGCGCCTGTGGGGACGCGGCTGGTATTTCGAATCGGTGACCGTCGATCCCGACAATCCGGACAAGGCTTATGTGATCAACACCGGTACATATCTGACAACGGACGGGGGCAAGACATTTACGCCGATCAAGAGCGCGCCGGGAGGCGACGATTATCACCAGCTGTGGGTGAATCCGCGGGACGGCAACCGCATGGTGCTGAGCAGCGATCAGGGCACGGTGGTGAGCGTGGATGGCGGGGAGACATGGAGCTCCTGGTATAACCAGCCGACGGCACAGATCTATCACGTGGCCGCAGACAATCAGTTTCCCTACTGGCTCTACGGGGCGCAGCAGGACAGCGGCGCGGTGCGGGTGAGTACGTGGTCGAAGGAAGGCATTCTGAACTTCCGCAACTGGGAGCCCACGTGTCTGGCCGGAGAGAGCGATACGGTGGTGCCGGACCCCGTGGAGCCCAACATTCTCTACGGCGCAGGGGCGGGGCGCTGCAATCAGGCACTGAATGTCGCGGCATCACTGGGCGGCACGCTGCCGCCCGCGGATCCGAGCGATCCCGACCGCAAGACGTGGACGCTGCCGGAAGTTTTCTCGCCGGCCGATGGAGCGCTCTACTATTCGAACCAGTTTGTCTTTCGCACGCGCGATCGCGGCAAGACGTGGGAAAAGATCAGCCCCGATCTGACGCGGCTGAACCCGCCGATACCGGCGAATCTGGATCCAGTCACCGCGAAAGATATCGACGAGACGATGACGACCCGGTTTGGTGTGGTGTACACGATCAGCCCCTCACCTCTAAGCGCGACGACCGTGTGGGTGGGCACCGACGATGGGCTGATCCAGGTGACGCGCGACGACGGCAAGACGTGGAACGACGTGACGCCGCCGGCCATGACGGCGTGGAGCAAAGTATCACAGGTCGAGGCCGGGCACTTCGATGTGGATACCGCGTACGCGTCGGTGGACCGTCATCGTCTGGCGGACGATGAGCCGTATATCTACCGCACGCACGATGGCGGCAAGACGTGGCAGAACGCCGTCAACGGAATCCCCGACGGCGCATACGTCAATTCGGTGAAGGAAGATCCGGTGACGAAAGGGCTGCTGTACGCGGCGACGGAATTGCGCGTGTATGTCTCCTTCGACGACGGCGATCGCTGGCAGCCTCTGCAGAACAACATGCCGGTCACGTCGGTGCGCGACATTGTGGTGCACGGCGACGATCTGGATGTGGCCACGCATGGGCGCGGATTTTGGGTGATGGACCAGATGAGCGCGCTGCGCCAGATCGCCGGGAAGGGCGCGGAGATCGTGGGTGCCAATGCGTATCTGTTCAAGCCGGGCGAAGCGCTCGCGGTTCCCAACAGCCAGCAGGATGGCACACCCCTGCCGAAAGAAGAGCCGACGGAAATGAATCCTCCGCCGGGGGTGCTGGCGTACTACTGGCTAAAGACGGCGCCGAGCCAGCCTTTGAAGCTGGAGTTAGTGGACAACGCAGGCCACGTGCGGGCGTGCGGGGCGAGCGATACTGTGGTGCCGCCTATCGATACGGAGAAGATCAACGTGCAGGCGATCTGGGAGGAGCCGGCGCAACTGCCGCCCTCCGCGCAGCCAGGGATGCACCGCTACGCGCTCGATCTTCCGCAGCAGAGGTTTTTCGGTCCTCCGTCGGGCGAAAAGCCGGCGCGCGACGCGTGCTCGCCCCCGGCGGGGACCGAGCAGCCGGCGGCGCGTCCCGCCCGGCCTGGGCGCCGCGGGCCTTTGGCTCTGCCGCCGGGTGAGTATACCGTGCGCCTGACCGTGGACGGCCAGACTTACACTCAGCCGGTTACCGTGAAGCCGGACCCGCGAGGATCTGCCATCGATAACGCCACGCCGGGAGCGAACACGACGGAGTGAGGATGAGGGTGAGCTCAGGGGGGCAGCTGTCGGCCGCGCGAAGCATATCGTAATCTCCTGGGGTCTGTGAACTGCACTCCAACTTATAGAATGAAGTTGCAGCGCAGGGGGGAGTGGACTCCGTGGAGTCTGCCACCACTACAACCCGCAGGTCGCGCGATATTCTCTCAAGCTGGTGGGGTGCTTTTGTTGTTTTTTGCGTTCCCGTTACAGCGATTGTTGCAAGCGGGAGTTCCGGATTCAGCAGCACCTGGCGAACGATCATCTGGACTATCGCGCTCGGCATCATGGGCATAGCGTGCGCAGCCAACGCGGTCCGGTGTGGACGGGTGCACTGTTACCTCACCGGCCCCTTCTTCCTGGT
>JASHPM010000384.1 GCA_030038115.1 Acidobacteriaceae bacterium
TGTGCACGGGCAGCTCCTCCGCGCGCGCCGCTTCCCACGCGCCGCTCGCCCCCACCGGATTCGTGCCCAGCGTCACATCCTGCGTGTCATCCAGCCGTGGCGCCGCCAGTCGCAACACCCGCGCCCACCTGGCGCCCTCCACGCTTTCTATAGCCACATGCACAGCGCGATCCGCATGCTTGTTGAACACCACCGCCTTCACCATATCCTGGGGCGCGACCGCGTCATTCAGGACGCCGTAAGCCGTCAGCAGCGGCGCCCGCTCCTGCCCCTCCACCCGCGCCTCGATCAAATGCCCTGGCCCCGCTTCGGCGAACAACAGCATCCCGTAAAACAACGGCCGCGCCGTAAACCCGCTCGCCAGCGTCCCCGCAATCGGCGTATACCACCCATACCCGCCGCCGTGGAAATTAATCCCCACTCCCCCGGCGCTTGCCAGCTGATACATCAAATCCGCGCCCCACAGCGCCGATGCAAACGTATCGCTCACGCCCTGTTTGCCGCCCTGGTAGCACGAGTTCGTCTCCGCCAGCCGAAACGGCAAATGTGACTCCGCCTTGGTCTCCGCCATTCCCTGAAATTCCTGCGTCAGCTTCGGATTCGGCCGCAGCAGCCGCTCAATCGTCATCGAGGGATCCGTCGGCGGACCCTCCGCATAATAATGTTGCGACAAAAATGCCACTTCGCTCCTGAACTGCTGCGCAAACGGTACCAGCCACTCGTTGTTGAATGCCGTATCCGGGCCCGCGAACGGCGCGTTCGGCACTTTCTGCCGGATCACCTCATAGAAGTGCTGCCACTCCTGCGCGAACTGCGCAAAGTTGTAATCTGCCCTGCGCAGCCCATTCCGGTAAAACAAATCCGGCTCGTTGCACAGCTGGAACGCGATCAGCTTGTCGCCCATCGCCCGCATCACATAATCCGCTTCGGCCGCCGCCGTGTCCGCGCTTTCCGTACCCATGTTTAGCCCGTAGATCAGCCTCCATCCCGTTGCGTCGATAAATCCCCGAAGATTCCGCACCGCCGCCGGCGTAATCTTCCTCGGCTTCGCCGGCCCATGACCCGTATCCGGCCCCACGGTCAGCGCCTGGGGAATCACATTGGCCTGCGCATCGTTCCGCACGTCCTCCGTCGGGCCCGCATTGGCCTGCGGCACGCTCTCCGGCGACCAGTAGCTGTACTCGCTGGTGTTGCCGCCAATGCGCAGCACGCCCGATTCTCCCAGCCGCCGCACAAAACCCACCAGCTCCGTGTTTGCCGCCGAGAAAAAATCCGGGTCGGCTAGCTGCGCCGTCTCATAACTCAGGCCCGTAAAATCCGCCGCAATCGGATTTCCCCTTTTGCGCGGATCCAGAATCAAGCGCAGCGAGACCGAAGACGCGGCCCGCGCCCATTCCATCCCACCGCACAGCGCTGCGCCCGACGCCAGCGCCGAACTCCTCAAAAATGTCCTGCGATCCATCCCCAGCATTCGACCACACCGCGCATCCCGCCGCAACACGCCACTTCGCGATCGCTCCGGCGCGCTAAGAAGCAGCGCAGTGCTCCCCGCGCAGGGAATCCCCGCGCGGCTATCTTCAGATTGAATCGTTCACCGGAACCGCGTCGCGGTCCCTCTCAGCGTCCCGTCGTCGCCGGCGTTCCCGCTTCCGGACCCAACCACACCGGCTCCGCTTCCAGACGAATGCCGAATCGCTTTTCCACCGTCGCTGCGATCAGGTCGCGCAGCGCCACCACTTCGGCCGCCGTGGCGCCCCCACGATTGATCAGCGCCAGCGTGTGCCGGCTCGAGATTCCCGCCGCCCCCATCGCAAAACCCTTGTGAAACCCTGCCTGCTCCACCAGCGTCGCTGCCGGAATCTTCACCATGCCTCTGGGGGCCGCAAAAACCGGGATCGGCGCCGACGCCTTCGCCACCATGGCGTCATACTGCGCCTGCGGGACAACCGGATTCTTGAAGAAGCTTCCCGCGCTGCGGCAATCCGGCTCGCCCTCCACCAGCAGCATCCCCTTCTCGTGCCGAATTTCCCTTACCGCCGCCGCCGCCTCGGCCAGAGTCGGCGTGTCCTTGCGGTCGCGAAAATAGCGCTTCAGATCCGGATACGAAAGCACCGGGAAGGCTTTGTTGCGCAGCTTGTAATCGATGCGCGTCACGACGAATCGCCCCCGGTGCGTGGTGTTAAAGATGCTGCGCCGGTACGAAAAGCCGCACGTCGCTGCAGGCAACTCCCCATACTTCAGGTGATTCAGATCCAGAACCCGGACCATCGCAATCGTTCCGGAAACCTCCTGCCCGTACGCGCCCACGTTCTGCACTGGCGTGCCGCCCGCCGTGCCCGGAATCCCGGCCAGGCATTCGATACCGCCGAACCCCTTGACTATCGCATGAGTGACAAAGTTGTCCCAGTTCTCCCCGGCGGCCACACGGAAAACATTCCCGTTCTGTTCGATTCCCATGAGCGCGATCCGCACCACCACACCGGGAAAGCCCTCATCCGACACCAGCAAATTGCTTCCTCCGCCCAGCACAAACAACGGCAGGCTGCGCTCGCGCGCAAAACGCACCGCCTCCAGCACCGATTCCTCATCCGTGCCCTCGACGAACCACCGCGCCGGCCCCCCAATGCCGAGGGTTGTGTAGGGGGCGAGCGGAACCTGTTCGCGCACAAGCATCCCCTTGACATATATCAGGCCCTGGCGTCCCCACGATAGGCCCCGTACAATTCAGTACATCGTTGTGCAAAAGTCATAATCCCGGAGGTCAACCGCCCCATGTATCCCGAAGTTATGCTGATCCCCATGCGCGAGGAGCTCACCCGCGCCGGCATCGCCGAGGCCCGCACCGCCGAAGCCGTGGATGCTGCCGTCGCCACTCCCGGCACAACGATGATCGTGGTGAACTCCATCTGCGGCTGCGCTGCGGGAAAAATGCGCCCCGGCGTGCGGCTCGCGCTGCGCAACCCGGTGACGCCAGACCGTTCCATCACCGTTTTCGCAGGCCAGGACCGCGAAGCCACGGACCGCGCGCGCTCCTTCTTCGAGGGCAACCCGCCCACCTCTCCCGCGGTGGCCATCCTCCGGGACGGCAAGCTCGTCTACCTCATGCAGCGCTTTATCATCGAGAACAGCACGCCCCAGGCCATCGCTGAAGAGCTCTCCCGCGCCTTCACCGAACTTTGCGCAAAGCAGGCTGTCTAGCCTGTGTTTGCAGGAAGCAGGAAGCTCGAAGCGGGTAGCCGGTAGCCGGTTACAAATGATTGGCGCCAGGACCTTCGTTATGTTGTCATCGCGAGCTGCTGGCGGTCCAATGAACAGGCGATGGAAACACGACATTTCCGTGATTTGCAGGTCTGGCAGCGTTCGATGTCCCTGGCCCGCGAGGTCTACGCGGTAACAGAGAGCTTTCCCCGAGGCGAGCAGTTTGGGCTGGTCAGCCAAATTCGGCGCGCGGCCGTCTCGGTACCCAGCAATATCGCCGAAGGGCGGGGACGAAATACGTCCCGGAGCTTTGCGCTTTTCCTCTCCCAGGCCCGAGGCTCGCTCTACGAGCTACAGACTCAGGTCGAACTGGCGAGCGACCTGGGCTTTTTGGCGAGAGACCGAGCGCAGTCGGTTATGAGCGAGGCAGCCGAGATCGCCAGTATGATCCAGGGACTGGCCTCGGCGCTTCACGAGTAGCGGCGGAGCTTCCCGCTTCCAGCTTCGAGCTCCCAGCTCCGAGCTTCCCGCTTCCGGCCTCCAGCTTCCCGCTCCCAGCTTCCCGCTTCCTCACCCTTGCGGAGTCAGCGCCGAAGGGAACGCCTCATACTCGTCCTCGTTTTCGCGATAGACGCTCACCTGATTACGCCCCTCGCGCTTCGAGCGATACAGGGCCTCGTCCGCGCGCAGCAGGAAATCCGTCACCGTGTCCCCGGCCTGGCTCACGGCTACTCCGATGCTGGCCGTCAGGCTCACACTTCCCGGCAATCCCGATAAATCCGCGATGTGCCTGCGAATGCGCTCCGCGGCGGACAGCGACTCGTCCAGGCCCGCATTGCGCAGCAGCACCACGAACTCCTCCCCGCCGTACCGCGCCAGCACGTCCGAAGGCCGCGTGCCGTCGCGCAGAACCAGCGCGATGCGCCGCAGCACGTCGTCCCCCGCAAAATGTCCCAGCGAATCGTTCACCTGCTTGAAGTAGTCCAGGTCGATGAGCGCGATGCCCATCTGTCCCCCGCCGAAATCCAGGCGCAGCAGCTCCCGCCGCAGAATCTCTTCGAACGCCCGCCGGTTCAGCAGCCCCGTCAGCGAATCCGTCTGCGCCATCTTGTGCAGGTCCAGGCGATGCGCCGTCAGCGCCAGCCACAGCAGTCCGATCACGATGGCCAGCCCCAGCACCATGGAGAGATAACTGAACCCGACGTTCATCAGGTCCGGATGAATGAAATTCGTTGTCCCGTCCGGATTCGCGCGAAACTCAAACAGGCACCACGCCCCCTGCAAACATGTCGCCAGAATCAGCAGCCACGCGCAGGCTCGCGCCGGCTGCCGCGTCTCCGGGTCCGCGTGCTTGCGGAACAGCAGCACCGCCGTCGTGATGAAAATCGCCGCCAGAACCGTCGCATGGATCACCAGCCGCGCCAGCACCTGGTCGTTGCCGTACGTGAACCACACCAGCAACGGCAGAGCCACAATCAGAATCCCCGACGGCCACGGGAAAAGGTGCGACTTCGTTTCCAGAATGTCCACGGCCGCCAGATACAGAAACAGCGCGCCCGCAAACAGCAGGAAATTCGACAGCACGATGCTCACCAGCGCCGGCGTCCACGGACGCAGTCCGATCAGCAGCACTCCGAACAATCCGCACAGGATGAACCAGTTTAGTTGCCGGCTGCCCTGCAGATTGGGGGTGCTGCGGCGAACCCCTCGGAATCCTACCAGCATCAGGACCAGAGCGGCCGCGTATCCACACATCAGAAATGGCGTATACATGGGTGCGACTTTCAACACCTCCGCATAGGAAGAACCCGCGATCCCGAACCAGGACCGGCCTTCCTGGGGAACGGCGAAACAAGTGGAAATTTGTGTTCAGCATTTCATAGCACTACCCCTAAAGTCACCAGAAAAGATGACCTGGAACCCCATCGCGCATGGCTATTCCGGGTCACGCGGAATCACCCGTGCAGTATCTCCCTGTCCGCCCGATCCGGTTCAATAGAGCAATGAGTCCCGCCGCGGAACAACGCATCGTTCTCGTCTCCGGCCCACCCGCCTCCGGCAAGACCACGCTCGCGCGTCCTCTCGCTCAGCGGCTCGGGTTCGCTCTGCTCACGAAAGACGACATCAAGGAGACCCTTTATATTGCCATGCAGGGCTCGCCCGGCGACGTCGACTTCTCGCGCACCCTCTCTGCCGCCGCCATGGAGTTGCTCTGGGCGCTTGCGCCCCACTGTCCCGCCGTCGTGCTCGAAGCCAATTTCCGCACCCGCAGCGCCTACGAACGCGGCAAGCTCGCCGCGCTTCTCGCCTCGCCCGGCGCCCGCGCCGTCGAAGTCTACTGCCGCATTCCGCGCGAAGAAGCCTCGCGCCGCTTCGCGCAGCGCGCCCACGGGGAACGCCACCACCCCGCCCACCCCGTCGCCGCCATCTCCCCCAACCGCATGATGGAATACGAAGAGCCCTTCGCTCTCACGCCGGTGATCGAAGTCGATACGACGCAACCCGTCGATATTGAAGCCCTGGCCAGGCAAATTGAAACGGCGTGGTCGCAATAAGAAAAATCATGGGTCCCGGAAAGATTGTCAGTTGTGCTGCTTCAGTGGGCGCAGCGTTATCATCAGGCGATGAAAAGCCCAGAGACAAAACTGTGGTTCATGCTTGTCGTGGGTTTCGTGGTGATCGGACTCATACTTTTTCTCGCGGCAGGAACCGTGGAATATTGGCAGGGGTGGGCTTATCTCGGAGTGGGCATCGTATCGATGGTCCTTCTCACTTTGTATACAGTAAAAGACCCGGTGCTTCTCGAAGGCAGGACCAGGGCCGGTCCGCTGGCCGAGCAACGAACGGCACAAAAGATCATCGTGCTGTGTTCTATGATCCCGCTTGTTGCCACGTTCATCCTTCCGCCGCTTGATTCCCGCTTCCGTTGGTCCCACGTGCCATCGTGGCTTTCCATCGCGGGCGACCTTTTGATACTCGTGAGCATGTGGATGGTATATCGCGTCTACAGGGAGAATTCCTTCGGTGCCGCGACAGTCGGAATCGCGCGCGATCAAAAGGTGATCTCTACGGGACCCTATGCGATCGTACGAAACCCGATGTATTCGAGCGCGGCGGTGTACATCACTGCATTGCCACTGGCCCTCGGCTCGTATTGGGGACTTATCGCTTCCGTGCTCACGATCCTCGGTCTCGTCTGGCGGCTTTTCGATGAAGAAGAATTCCTCGCGCAAAACTTATCCGGCTATAAGGACTACTGCGCAAGAGTGCGATGGCATCTGATACCGGCGATTTTTTGACCTTTCCTGAAGTGCTCCGATGCCGCAAGACGCATCGGTGATCCATTGATCATTACGAGTCGTCGTGTTATTGGCCAATTCCGGAGAGTGTACTCGCGTCCCTACTCGTAGCGCAGGGCCGTCGTTGGTTCGACGCGGGCCGCCCGCAAAGCGGGGACCAGAACGGCGACCGCCGCGGTGACGAGCAGTACCATCGAAACAGTCACGTCTTGATTTCGGACGGTCGAGTAGATACCATGGTATGTATCAGGAGATCGAATGCGCGCAAAGGCAAAGGTATTCACAACAGGACGCAGCCAGGCGGTGCGGCTGCCGGCCGCGTTTCGCTTTGACAGCAAAGAGGTCTACGTGGATCGTGATCCCAGAACCGGAGATGTGATTCTTTCGCGAA
>JASHPM010000385.1 GCA_030038115.1 Acidobacteriaceae bacterium
GTGAAGACGATGTCGTTGAGGCCGGCGAGGGGGACGAAATCGCGGACCAGCGGGGTGCGGTTTTCCGTGCGCTTGCCGAGGCGGATGGTGCCCATTTGGGTGACGGAGCCGATGGGCCTGGCGACTCCCTTGCGGACGGCTTCAACGCCTGCGATGAGGGTGGTGGCGACGGCGCCCATGCCGACGGTCATGACTCCGAGCTTGCCCCTGGCCGGCTGAATCGCCGGTGTTTTTGTGACTGCCATTATGAATGCCTCTCTCTCTCGTCCGTTTCTGCGATCCCCAGTCCCGATGCAAATCAGCTATGTGCAGCCAATCTTCGTCGGATTGGCTGCGCAGAGGGCTGCCGCTTCGGACCACACCGTTCGCAGAAACGGCGTATCGGGGGAGAAAAATGGATGAAGTCCAAACAGACAGTTTCTCGCGGTTGGGGCGCGAGCGCAAGATAACGACAGCAGTTGGGAGCGGGGAGCCAGTAGCCGGTAGCCGGTGGCCAGTAGCTGGCAGCAAAGCAAGGGCGTTCTGTAACTGAAGGCGGTCCGGAATCAGATGTCTTCGGGGCGGATGCGGTTCTTCCAGTGCGTCCAGAGGAACCAGACGATGGCCCCCAGGAGCAGGACTTCAACGCCGAGATGGAAGCGGTGGTACACGGCCTTGAAGCGGGGGTCGCTGTCGAAGGACGCGCCCAGTCTCATGCCGACCCAGGCCAGCACATAGCACCACGGCCACGAGCCTATGAAGGTGTAGACATGGAAGCGTGCCTGGTTCATCCGGGCGACGCCAGCGGGAAAGGCGATGAAGGTGCGGATGATGGGCAACATACGCCCGATGAGCACGGTGATGGAGCCATAGCGGGCGAAGAAGTGGTCGACGCGGTCGAGATCGCGGCGGCTCAGCAGCAGCCAGCTCCCGTAACGCTCGACCATGGGGCGCCCGCCCTTCGCGCCGACCCAGTATGCGGGGATCGACCCGAGGTTGGATGCCAGAGAGGCCACGGTGGCGAGCAGGACCAGCTGCATCTGCGTGTGCGCGAGCGCATAGCCGGCCAGCGGCATGATGACTTCAGAGGGGATGGGAATGCACGCCGACTGGATGGCCATCAGGAGTACGACCGCAGCGTAGCCGCCGCCGGCGACCAGGCTGACCAGCAATGCAAGGATTTTTTCAGACATTCGAGATTGAGTTTACCGTGACACTGGCGGAGGGCTTCGGGCGCAGGATTGTTGTCGAGTTTCGGTGGGGCTCCGGCGTCGCGAGTTGGGGCACTTTATTGCGTGCGGCGAACCTGCCGGTCATAGTCGGTGCTGTTGATCTCGAAGTCGATGGTGCCGGTGAAGGGGACGGCGCGGCCCTCGACCATGTAGGGGTGGAAGGTCCACTGGCGGAGGGCGTCGAAAGCGGTTTGAGCGACGCCCGGATCGGGGTAGGATTCGAGACGCATATCGCGAATCTGGCCGTCCTCGCCAATCCAGAGGCGGATTTCGACGTCGCCCTGGAGGGCGCCGTTGATGGTGCGGGTGGTCTGATCGATGCCGGTTGCGGAGCGCGAGAAGTCAGGCTCGGTTCGCTTGGCCGCCTGATTTTCGAACTTCTTGCCTTTCAGTTCGACCGGCCTGGGAAGCGCCCTGGCCATGTCACGGTCGGGGGTAAAGGGCGCGGAGGGCATGCCGTCGAGGGAAACAGCTTCGAGGTGGCCGGAGCCAACGATGTTTCCGTTGAAAGTGATGCTGACGTCGGTGGGGATGTCCTTGCCCTGAAACGCGCTGATGCCGTTGCGGACCGCGGCAATGCCGCCGTCATCGACGAAAACGCGGATGGTATCTTTGCCGGGCTCGGTGCACCACGTTGGATAGAAGCCGATGGGCTGGTTGGCGACGCGGGTGTTGTTCTTCGCGAGCATGACGCAGGGGAGTGTCACGCCGCCCAGCTGCAGGGTGCGGCTGGTGGGCTTGAACCCGGCGGTTTTCTCCTGTTCGGCCATGGGGTCGAAGAATTGGTTGAGGAGGGTGGCGAGCATCATGGGCTCGGAGATGAGGCCGCTGGAACGGAAGATACCGTCGGAGGTGATGATTTCGGTACCCTGATAGTCAGGGAAGGCAAAAACGCGCTTCTCGTTGCCGGGAGCCATCCACCACTCCTCGACGGTACCCTGGCCGGTGCTGACGCCCTTGAGGTCGAAGAGCTGGACGGAGAGCTTCATGTCCCAGGGCTTGAGGCCGGCCACGGTGGGCGAGCTGACATCGGCGGCTTTTTTCAGCTGGTCCTGCAGCGCTGCGGTGTTTTCCGCGCGGGAAAACGAGGCCGCGGCGAACAGAAGAAGGGCCGTGATGGAAGCGGCAGAAACTGAGCGGGAGCAAGCGTTCACCGGGGACCTCCAAAGATGCGGCAACAGCATATCACCAGAGAAGCGAGCGGCGTGAGCGCGAGGTGCCGCCGGATTACGATGCTGCCGAGCGGACGGTGTGGCGTTCGATTCGCTTGTCGTAATGGGCGCCCTGGATGATGCGCTTGACATAAATTCCAGGCGTGACGATGACGTCGGGATCGAGCAGGCCGACGTCGACCAGCTGTTCGACCTCGGCGATAGCGACGCGCGCGGCGGCGGCCATCATGGGGTTGAAATTGCGGGCGGTCCTGCGGTAGATGAGATTGCCGGAGCGATCGCCTTTCCAGGCTTTGACGAAGGCGTAGTCGGCACGCAGCCAGGATTCGAGCAGGCAGGTGTGGCCGTCGAAGTCGCGGGACTCTTTGCCTTCGGCAACGAGCGTGCCGGCGCCGGCGGGCGTAAAGAAGGCGGGAATGCCCGCACCGCCGGCGCGAATCCGCTCGGCGAGCGTGCCCTGGGGGATGAGACGCAGGTCGAGCTCACCCCTGAGGACTTTTTCCTCGAGGAGCTTGTTTTCGCCGACGTAGCTGCCGGTGTGGGAGGCGATCATGCCGGCTTCGAGCATCAGGCCCATGCCGAAGCCGTCGACGCCCATGTTGTTGCTGATGGTGTGAAGGCCGGTGAGACCGCGGCGGGCGTTTTCCTGGACGAGGGCACCGATGAGATTCTCTGGAATGCCGCACAGACCGAAGCCGCCCAGCATGATGGTGGCGCCGGAGGGGATGTCAGCGACGGCAGCGGCGGCAGATGGAAAGACCTTGTTCACGTAGTTCCTCCCGGGCAAGTGAGAAGAATAGCTACAAGCATGGTCACTTCGCCAGCGAGTGGTTCAGCCCCGGCAACAGCGGTGGGCCAGTTCCGCGGCATCCTGTCCACCTGTGAACATTGGCGTCCGGTCCCGGACATCGACGCCCGTGCGCGATCGATTTCCGGAGAGTCCAGATGCAACGGAACAAAGCCCTTGCGCCCGCCCTGTTGGTGGCACATCATGTGCTCAATATCCCACTAACCCCGTTTCCGAGGCTTCCATGCACAGCTTTCTGCAGGACCTGCGATTCAGCGCCCGGACCCTCCGCAAATCGCCGGGCTTTGCGCTCACCGCCATTCTCACGCTGGCCCTCGGGATCGGCGCGGTCACTTCCATCTTCAGCGTGGTGGACTCGGTCCTGCTGAAGCCTTTTGCCCTGCCTAATCCAAGCCAGCTCGTGATGCTGCGTGAAGTCGACAGCTCCATCGCTTCCGATGCCGTCGCGAACTACTCGGTCCCGGATAATCCACGGCACTTTTTCAATTGGCAGGCCAATGCGAAGACCCTCTCCGGCGCCGCCATCTTTCAGAGCGGCTCGCACAGCGTCTCCTCCGGCACCGATCACCCGGAGATTCTGAGCGGCCTGAAGATCAGCCCCAATTTCTTTGCCGTCCTCGGGGTCCAGCCGCTGCTGGGCCGCAGCTTTCTTCCCATCGAAGCCACAAAGGGCCACGACAAAGAAGTCATCATTTCCTGGAGCGCATGGCAGCGCTATTTCCATGGAGATCCCCAGGCCATTGGCAAGACCCTGCGCGACGGCGGCATACCGGAGACGGTTGTCGGCGTTCTTCCGCAGGGATTCAATTTTCCCCGTGTCAGCGAAATGCAGGCCGCCGTCTCCCAGCGGGCCGCGCAGCCCTACGAGATCTTTACTCCGCTCGCCCTCGACCCAGCCGACGAGAGCGATGCATACGACTACAACTACATGGCAATCGGCCGCCTCGGTTCCGGCGTTTCGCTCGAGCAGGCACAGACCGAGCTGAACACCATCCAGGAAGCGTTTAACCATGCCAAACATCTGGCCACAAATCCGACGGTCGCCGTGGATCCCCTGCTCGTCGAGGTAACTGGCAATTTCGGCACCGCACTTTGGCTTCTCCTAGCCGCGGTCGGCGCGGTGCTGCTGATCGGCTGCGTCAACCTCGCCAACCTGCAACTGGCACGCGCCGTGGCTCGCGATCGGGAACTGGCCGTGCGCGCGGCACTCGGTGCAGCCCGAAATCGCCTCGTCTCCGCGGCGCTCGCCGACTCGCTTGTACTCGCCACGGTCGGCGGAGCGCTCGGCATCCTCCTTTCGTTTATGGGCCTGCGCCTGTTTCTTGCTGCTGCGCCGAGAAATTTGCCCCGTATCGGCGAAATCCACATCAGCTGGCCCGTGCTCCTGGCCGCCGCCGGCCTTTCCATTTTCACTGCGCTCGTCTTCGGCCTGCTGCCGGCGCTCCGCTCCATGCACGTCGATCCGCAGTCCGCCCTGCAGACCAGCACCGGCCGCGTCTCCAGCGGGCGAGAAAGCCAGCGCACGCGTCATTTGCTGGTCGCCGCCGAGGTGGCCTGCACTGTTGCACTCCTCATCGTCACCGGTCTGCTCGTCCGCAGCTTTTCCACGCTCCTCGGGCAAAACCGCGACTTCGACGCAAGCCACGTCACTCTGGCTCAGGTTTTCCTCTACGCGCCCCAATATGGCGACACCGTGAAAGACTCCGACAAGGTGCGCGCGGCCTTCGATGAACGCGCTCTCGCGGATCTGGCCCGCATTCCCGGAGTTCAGTCCGTGGCCAGCACCAGCGAAACGCCAATGGCCGGCGAAATCTGGATCAATCTCATCCGGCGGCCGGACCACCCCCTGCCGGACGCCCAGACCCCCGACGCCAACATTCGCTGGATCAGCCCCACCTACGCAACCACGCTCAGAATTCCCGTGCTGGCCGGTCGCGATCTTGAGCCCTCTGACAAGAACCATCCCACCAATGCGCTCATTTCGGAAAAGGCCGCGCGCAGCATCTGGCCCGGCGAAAACCCCATCGGTCGCACGTTCACGATGGGCGACAACACTTCCTACACCGTCGTGGGCGTGCTGGCCGACGCGCGCATCAACGATCTCCAGTCCACCGCCAACATGGTTTACCTGCCTTACTGGCAGAATGCATGGTGGCGCGTCAACTTCCTCATCCGCAGCCCCCAGCCCACCGCAGGCCTTGCTCCAGCCATTCGCCGCGCCATCTGGAACATCGATCCGCAGGTGGCCATTCCGGCCCTCAAGTCTCTCGATGAGCAGGTGTCGGACTCGGTGGCCACCGAGCGCTTCCAGACTTTGCTGCTTTCGAGCTTCGGTTGTGCCGCGCTGCTGCTCGCGCTGCTGGGAATCTACGGCGTTCTCGCCTACTCCGTTTCGCTGCGCCAGCAGGAATTCGGCATCCGCGTTGCTCTGGGCTGCGACAAACCCACGCTCATGCGTCTGGTGGCACGCCAGGCCGCGTGGCCGGTGGCTGGAGGCGTCGTGGCCGGACTTGCGCTGGCCTTCGCGGCCTCGCGCTACGTGCACAGCCTGCTGTATGAGACCAGCGCCGCGGATCCGACCGCGATCGCGGCCAGCATCGCCCTTCTCTTCATTGCGGCCGTGGTCGCGGCTCTTGTGCCGGCCCGCCGCGCGGCCCAGGTGGACCCGATGGCGGTGCTGCGCAACGAATGATCCGTCAGGGCTGGCCGCTGAAATCCACTCTCAAGCGCCGTCCGTGCGCGCTGGTTTCCCGCGCCAGCTCGATCAGCCGTGTGGTCCGCCACGCCTGCTCCGGCTTCACATCGAGCTCCGCCTTGCCCAGCAGAGTGTCGCGCACATTCTCGTAGAAGCCACGATAGTCTCCGCGCTGGGTCCGCACCCGGCGCGCTTCTCCGCCGCAAATGCGCAGCTCACCCCACGCGCTCTCCGGCTCCTCGCCAAATCCCGGCAAGTCGAAGCCCATGCCCGCCTTCAGCTGGTCCTCCTGCGGATCGATGCCGAACTTCACGAAACTTCCCCGCGTGCCGTGCAGCCTGTAGCGCGGCCCGGGCATGCAGGCCGTCAGCGTGGCCCGCAGCGTCACGGTCGCCGGATGCGGCCTTTGGTATTCAAGGAAAAGGTCCCACGCATCATCCACAACGGCGTCATCCCGCTCCACGCGCACGCTGGCCGCGATAGTGTCCGGCTGACCAAACAACGTCAGCGCCTGATCGATGAGGTGCGGTCCCAGATCGAACAAAGTCCCTCCGCCGGGCCCGCCGCTCTCGCGCCACACGTCCCGCCGCGGCTGCGCGCGAAACCTGTCGTAGTGCGACTCATAGCTCACTAGCCGCCCCAGTTCCCCGCCTGCGATCACCTGCCGTACGGTCTTGAAATCACCGTCCCAGCGCCGTTCCTGGTACACCGTCAGCAGCCGCTTGCGCTCCCGCGCCATGCGGATCAGCTCCGTCGCCTCTTCCGATTTCAGGGTGAAGGGCTTGTCGACGATCACATGCCGCTGTTCCCGCAGGCATTGTTTCGCCAGCTCGTAATGGGAATAGCTCGGCGTGGCGATCACCACCAGCTGGATTCCGACGTCGGCCAGCATCTCCTCGATCGAGCGCGCCAGCTTCACGCTGGGATACGCCTTCGCCGCGTCGTTCCCGCTGCGCTCGACCACGCACGCCAGCTCCAGTCCCGGCGTCGCTTCAATCACAGCCGTGTGAAAGATGCGCCCCGCCAGTCCAAATCCCACCACGCCTACTCGTATTGGTTCCTGCATGGCCAACATTATGCCAGTCAGACTAGTATCAGCCTTCGTCTGTGAGCAATCCGCATGGATGGTCGAGGCAGCGCATGCCTGGACTGCCAGTACCGTGTGCCTGGGCGGCTAGTCCCTGTTATCCTCCCCCTCAGAGTCACCTTCCCATGCTGCTCGAACTCCGAGCCGAGAACTACGCGGTCATCGATCAAGCCATCGCCGGCTTCGGTCCCGGCCTCAATCTGCTGACCGGGGAAACGGGGGCAGGCAAATCCATCCTCGTGGACGCGCTGGCGCTGCTGATGGGGCAGAAAGCTTCCACCGGCATCATTCGCCACGGAGCCGACCGCGCCGTGCTCTCCTGCGTCTTCGAATCGACGCCCGGGGCCGAACTGATCCTTGAAGCCAATGGCATCGACATGGACGGCGAAGAGGTGATCCTCCGCCGCGAAATCCTCACCGATGGCAAGGGCCGCGTATACGTCAACAACCAGCCTGCCACGGTCGCAGTGCTGCGCGCGCTCGCGCCCGAGCTGGCTCTGGTGCATGCCCAAAGCGAAACCCTCTCCGGCTTCGATCCTGCACAACAGCGTGGGCTGCTCGATCGCTTCAGCGGCCTCTCTCTGGAGGTGGTTTCGGACAGCTACGCGCGCTGGCGCGAAATCCAGGGCAGGCTGACTGAGCTGGAACATGACGAGCAGGATCGACTGCGCCTTGCCGATCTGTGGAACTTCCAGGCCCGCGAAATCCAGTCGGCCGCACCTGAAACCGGCGAAGACGAAGCCCTCGAAACCGAGAAGCGCGTGCTGCTGAACGCGGAGAAGCTCCACGCCGCTGCAACCGCCGTTAGCAACGTCCTTTACGAGGACGATGCTTCCGCCGAAACTACGCTCCAGGCCGCACAGAAGCATCTTGAGGAGCTGGCTAAATACGACGCGCAGTTTGCCGAAGCGGTGCAGCAGATCGCTTCCGCGCGGGCGGTGGTGCAGGATGTCAGTGCTACCGTGCGCGATTATGCCGAACGCATCGATGCATCACCGGAGCGGCTGGCCGAGATCGAAAACCGGCTGGCGTTGCTTGATCGGCTGAAGCGTAAGTATGGGTCGAGTCTTGCCGAAGTGATTGCATTTGGCGAAGAGGCGGCGCGCAAGCTCGCGGAGATCGAGAACCGCGACGAGATCCTGAAGGGGCTTCGTGTGGATTTGGGCGGGGCTGCGGAAGCCTACAAGGCTGCTGCGCGCGCAGTCACTGCCGAGCGGGCTGCGGCGGCGAAAAGGCTGGAGAAGCTGGCCGAGGCGCAGATCAACGATCTGGCGATGAAGGCGCGTTTCTCCATCGCTGTCGCGCCGAGAGAAGATCAGGCGGCCTGGACCGCGCATGGATGGGATGAAGTGGAGTGCCGCATCGCGACCAATCCCGGAGAGCCGCTGCAGCCGCTCGACCAGATCGCTTCCGGCGGGGAGATGTCGCGAGTGCTGCTGGCTCTGAAGGTCAGCGTGGAAGAAGGCGCTAATCGCTCGCGCGCGCGTAAGGTGCAGGTTCCGCGCACGCTGGTCTTTGACGAGATCGATATTGGCATTGGGGGCCGGGCGGCGGAAGCGGTGGGGCAAAAGCTAAAGGCGCTGTCGAAGGTCCAGCAGGTGCTGTGCATCACGCACCTGCCGCAAATTGCGGCTTTCGCCGACCAGCACCTGCTCATCGAGAAACAGGAGAAGCAGAAGCGCACGCAGACTTCGATCCGGCTGCTGGCTCCGGCTGAGCGGGCCGAGGAGATTGCCCGGATGATTTCCGGCGCGACGGTGACGGAGACATCGCTGCGACACGCGGAACAGATGCTGAAGAGCAGCGCTGGTCTCTGACGTCACGCCAGCGTTCA
>JASHPM010000386.1 GCA_030038115.1 Acidobacteriaceae bacterium
CACATTGGCAATCGCGGCTTGTGCGGTCTTATGGGTGGCGGGCGCCATCCATTATCGACAGCTTGGGCGGGGCCTCGATCCACTGTATCGGCTTTCCGCGAGCGGCCTGGTATCCGAGTCAGACAATGTCGCTGCCGAGCCAATCGGAATCCTGGCTTTCGAGACTCAGGCGCACATCATAGACTTGGGCGGTCTCACGGACAGAGACGCTTGGCCGATGCTGATGCAAGGTAAACAGGCGGACTTGAAAGAGGTGATTCGCTGGGACATCGGCAAGGGAGCCGACAAATTGGTGCTGGAGGTCCGTCATTGCAGCCCACAGGAACCACGATTTGGGGCGTATTGCCTGGTTAACGCGGAGGATATTGCTCAGGGCCGCGTGGAATGACCAACCTTCACCAGCCATGATTGCGACGGCTTCACCGATACGAAATGAACCCGGCACGGGAGATTGCCGCACCGGGTCGTGCAATGGCCGATGTGTGTCTCACAACGCAAGTTCGGATTCTCGATTCATGAACACGACGAAGGCGTAATGACGTCGCGTTGTTTCGCTGGTTCCACGAGTGATAACCTGATGCCCTCGCGTCCGTGACACCCAACAAGGAGACCAAGTCTTGAAATCGGCTTTGGTACGTGTTCTGGGATACCCGGCCACGCTCATTCACGGAGACACGCTGGTCCTGGATCGCTGGCTTTGGCTGAAGAAATACCTGCCGCCGGTGCCGCGGGGATCGAAGTCCCTGATCGATGTGGGCTGCGGCACGGGAGCCTTTACGATTGGCGCGGCTCGCCGGGGCTATCGCTCTCTCGGCCTGAGCTGGGATGAGCGCAATCAGCGGGCCGCCGGCGAGAGAGCCGCTATGTGCCGTGCGGATTTGGCCAGTTTTGAGGTTCAGGACGTACGAAAACTGGGCGAACGCGAGGATCTGAAGGGCAAATTCGATGTTGCCATCTGCCTGGAATGCATCGAACACATCCTCGACGACGAAAAACTGATGCGGGACATGGCGGCATGCCTCAAACCTGGAGGCACGCTTCTTCTGACAACCCCCAACATCTGCTTTCGTCCCATGACCTCCGACGATGGCCAGGTGTCGCTTGTGGAGGATGGTGGTCACGTGCGCAGAGGATACAGCCGGGAAGATTTGCAGAGACTTTCGAAGGCCTCCGGCCTGGAGGTCGAACGTGTCGAGTACTGCAGCGGGATCCTGAGTCAGAAGCTGACCGGAATATCGCGGGTGACACAGAGGTACGTTCCGCATCTGGTTGCATGGGCACTGCTGCTGCCGTTTCGCTGGATGCCACCGGCGTTCGACAAGCTGGCGACGGGCCTGACGAAATGGCCTGGCTATTCGATCACGCTGCTGGCAAGGAAAAGGAATAAGGCGACAGCCGGGGTGGGCAGAGAATCCGCACCGCGTATCCCCGCGTCGGCGTGAGTCATCGGTCTGATGCTCACTTTGCTGTCAGGGCGCGCGCCGGAGCCGGCTGGCGGATCAGTTCGATCCAGGTTTCTCGATACTGCGGCCATCACTGGGGCCATCCGCCGGTCAATGCAGGCCATCTCCATCATGGGTGCTGTAATCCCAGCGCCTTCGCCACGGTGTCCGCGCTCCTTTCCGTCAGCGGGAAATGCCGCACGACAGAGCCATGATCGATGTCTCGCGAAACCAGGGAAGGATCGGGGCACAGCCAGGTCAGGTTCATGGACTGGAAAGAAGTGAAACGGTCCGTCTTAACCCGATTGGTGAGGCCGGCAACGGCCAGCAGATGATTGATGGCCAGCTGGTCGTCCTGTTCCAGGGCGGTTCTTGCGCAGTATTGATCGAGAAACTGGATGGTTCGCTGGTTGGAATGGAAGGCCATGACGCCGCAGCACAGGATGAACCCGAACCGCCGCGCGACGTCGACTGGAACCGAGTAATCCATCTGCGCGACGATGTCAGCCTCCGGAAAGGACCGAAGCATCCCGTCCAGATCTCCGACAACGATGGCATCGACGTCGAGCGAGACAACGTCATAGCCTAACTTCAGGATTTCGCGCAGCATAAGGACGCGAGCAATCCAAAGATTTTTTCCGCTGGCGCGGTCGGGCACTCCCCGGTCGTCGAAGCGAAAGTAGGACGACATGTCGATAATTCCGCATTCGCATCGCCCGCTCAGCGATGCAACCGTTGCCTTATCCAATGCCAATACCAGTGGGTAGTACGGCGTGAGGCGCTGAATCTGCCGGAGCCATACCTCAAAGACCGCAAAGAAGCGCTGGCTAACGATGGTGAGAACAACCCCCCGGCCGCCTTTTTGCGGAAGCGCAGTTTGCCCGAGCGCCGCGGCGAGTTCTCTGGAAACCCGTTGCGAAATCACACCTTCCAGAAAATCGCCAACAGAGCTGGCAACCATCGCATCGCTCTCGCCGCGATAGCCTCGTTCGGTTCTTCTGTAGAGAAGAAGCGAAAGACGGCTCGCTCCGAGAAGCCATGCCATGTTCGCGAGCCAGAGGTTGTTTTTTG
>JASHPM010000387.1 GCA_030038115.1 Acidobacteriaceae bacterium
AAGAAAGACTTCCAGCCCGCAATCATTTGTTCGGCGCCGGAATAGCTGCGGCCAAGAGCGTCGGTAAAGGTGTGGTCGTCGGTCATGGCGGCGCGCATGGCGGCCAGGTCTTCATTGTTGATGGCGGCCACGAAGACGCTGACGACGTCGAGGGGTGAGGCAGGCATTTGATCTTCCCTGGTGAGGGAAGATTAGCATTGGCTGGGCAGCCGGACTGTAAAAAAGAAGGGTCAGGCGATCCTGCAGGCATACGCGTCGTCGAGGACGCGATCCGCACACACTTTAGAAAATCCGTCCGAAGACTACCGAGTGGATGGGCCAGAATCCAGACGAGAGTAATGCCGCGCGGTCATTCCCAGCGTTTGAAGAGGAGGGAGCCGTTGGTTCCACCGAAGCCGAAGGAATTGGACAGGGCGATATGGATGGGTCCCCTCTGCGGCTTGTTCGGGACGTAATTCAGGACGCATTCGGGATCGGGGTGGTCGAGGTTGGCCGTGGGCGGAGCGATTTGATTGATGAGCGCGAGAATGGTGATGCCGGCTTCGAGACCGCCTGCGCCGCCGAGGAGATGGCCGGTCATGGATTTGGTGGAGCTGATCATCAATTTGCCGCTGGTGGCGTGCTCGCCAAAGAGCCGCTGCATGGCCTTCGATTCCACCACGTCGCCCAGGGTCGTCGCGGTGGCGTGGGCATTGACATAGTCGACCTGGCTGGGCTCGACCTTCGCGCTCTTCAGGGCATTGCGCATGGCGCGTAAGCATCCGTCGCCGTCGTCGGGCATGCCGGTGATGTGGTGGGCGTCGGCGCTCATGCCGTAGCCGACGATCTCGGCGAGAATCTTCGCGCCGCGGGCTTTGGCATGCTCCAGCTCTTCGAGGATCAGAATGCCCGAGCCCTCGCCGACCACGAAGCCGTCTCGGTCCCGGTCGAAGGGGCGGCAGGCGTGGGCGGGATCGTCATTGCGGGTGGAGAGCGCGCGCATGGCGGCGAACCCGCCGATGCCCATGGGGGTAATGGCCGCTTCGGAACCACCGGCAATCATGACGTCGGCATCGCCGCGCTCGATGATGCGATAGGCGTCGCCGATGGAGTGCGCGCTGGTGGTGCAGGCGGTGGCGGTAGCCTCGTTGGGGCCCTTGGCGCCGTAGCGGATGCTGACCTGGCCCGCGGCGAGATTGATGATGGCCGCCGGAATAAAGAAGGGTGAGATTTTGCGCGGACCGCCCTGGAGCATGTTGTTATGCTCGCGCTCGATGACGTCGAATCCGCCGATGCCGGAGCCGATGAAGACCCCGACACGCTCGCCGTTGGAGTCGTCGATCTTCAGGCCGGAGCTCTCCATCGCCTCGTGCGTGGCCGCCAGAGCGAGATGGATAAAGCGCCCCATCTTGCGCGCTTCTTTTTTGTCGACGAATTGGAGGGGGTCGAAGTTTTTGACTTCGGCGGCGAAGGTGACGGGAAAGGCGGTGGTGTCGAAGCTGGTGATCGTGGCGATCCCACTCTTCGCGGCCAGCAGGTTGTTCCAGACCTCGGGAGCCCGGTTGCCGACGGCGGAGACGAGCCCGAGCCCTGTTACAACGACACGTCGTTGCAAGTTTACTTGCCGCCTTTCGCGTTCTTGTCGATGTAGTCGATCGCGTCCTTGACGGTCTTGATCTTCTCGGCGTCCTCGTCGGGAATCTCGAGGTCGAAGGCTTCCTCAAACTGCATCACCAGCTCAACCACGTCGAGGGAGTCCGCGCCCAGGTCTTCCTGGAAGGATGCGGTGGGCGTGACTTCAGCCTCGTCCACCTGAAGCTGCTCGACAATGATCTGTTTAACCTTTTCTTCCACACCAGATGCCATGCGTCTCTCCTGTGGTACCGCAGTTCCTGTTGATGCTGAAAATTGGGAGGGGGGAAAGTGAAGCCTCCGCGCGCAGGCGCCGGGTTTGGTATTGAACACACCTCACCTCAGCTCCGAAATTCCAAGTCTACTGACGCCTCCTGGTCGTGTAAAGCGCAGAAGAAGCAGAGGACGGAGGCCGGAGCCGGGGGCCCTGGGCCGCGAAGCGGAGCCGAATCTGCTAGCGTAGAGACTTCCTATTCCAGCTGCTTTCACGGAGGGCCGTGCACATGACCGCCATCGGGTCGAGCTTCGTCGTTCTTCTTGGCGTGACCACCGCCGCGACTGCCGGGGCACAGGATCGTTCTTACGGACGTTCCGTGGTCGCGACGCAATACGGCATCGTGGCCACGAGCTGGGTACAGGCTTCGCAGGCCGGAGCAAAGATGCTCGAGCAGGGAGGGTCGGCGATCGATGCCGCCATCGCAGCCAATGCTGTGCTCAACGTCTCCGAGCCGATGATGAACGGGATGGGCGGCGATTTGTTCGCGCTCTACTGGGACGCGAAAACGGGCAAGCTTTATGGGCTGAACGCCAGCGGCTGGGCGCCCAAGGGGCTGACAATCGACTATCTCAAGGCGAAAGGCATCACGTCGATGCCGCAGGAGGGGATCAATTCCGTTACCGTGCCGGGGGCGGTGGACGGGTGGACGAAGCTCCACGACCGGTTTGGGAAACTGCCGTGGAAGACGCTGTTCCAGCCGGCAATTTTTTATGCGGAGCACGGGGTTCCGGTGCCGGAGATGATTCACGACTACTGGGTGACGGATGGGGAACCGCTGAAGGCGAACGCGGAGAGCCGACGCGTGTTTTTGCCCGGCGGCCAGGTTCCGGCGACGGG
>JASHPM010000388.1 GCA_030038115.1 Acidobacteriaceae bacterium
AGGAAGGCGACGATAAAGGCGAGGATGCCCGGCAGCAGCGATGCGATCTTGTTCATCACCAGGCCCATCGACGAGTGAAGCGACTGTTCCACCTGCTGCCACATACTCTGTTCTCCTTCCGATTGTGCTCAGGGATTGAAGCGATCCGGCCATCGCCATCGCGACAGCAGATAAGGCTTCTTCTCTTCCCATGCGCGAGCCAGCTGCTCCAGGCGCTGCTCCGCCGCGGCGCTGCTCAGATTGGAAACCTCGCGCACATAAGATGCAACCCAACCGAGATAGAGCGGCGTCAGCGCGCCGAGTAAATGAACCCGGCTGATGGTGCGCAGGCGATACGCAAGCGCGAAATCGTAGACGATGCTCGCCCACAACTCGTCGGGCATACGGAACTCGTCCGGAGCCAGCCGCGTCAGACGGCGCAGTTCCAGCAGAGTATTCGGGGGCAGGATCAGACGCCACACTTCATCCAGATTCTTCGACCCCAGCAGGAACGAATCCAGCATGGGCTGCGCGTCGATGGGCTGCCCGTCCGGTTCGCTGTCGCCGGCATTGCCCCAGGCCGGGGATGCCTGAGACCCGCGAACTCGTTGCCAGTGCGACGCACACAGATCCATTTCCTGGAACAGCGAACCCACAAGCTCGGCTAGTATGGCGCTCAGTTCCAGCCCCTCCGTGGCAACTTTGTGATGCACGTCAATGTGCACCTGGCCTACCGGCGTCTGCGGAAACTGTGTAGACGCAACGGTCACCGGCCACAACAGAGACCTGCCAGTGTTGTCGGCGGCAGGGTTGGCGCGCGCCAGCCGTCCACACAGAGTTCCGGACGCTGCAAAATCGAACGCCAGCGGATACCGGATTCGCTTGCCATATAACGACCGGCTGAGCGGGGAAAGAACTCCGCTGTTGATGAGTCCTTCGTATTTTGCGGCGGGATAGACGGGCATGGCCAACCCGCATTGGCGATCCAGAATGGCATAGGCGAACAGCCGGATCGCGTGAGTCTGGAGCGCGGCCAGATCCGATCCGAGCACGATGCAGGCCCGCGCATTCAGCGACGCGGCAAGATTCAGAACCGCGCGCTGGCTCGCCGAGATTCCCGACCAGAATTCCCCGGCGCTCGGTGGGGGTGGAGAAAACGGGAGCATCGTGAGCGCCTCTGAGTTTTCGGCAACTTGCCCGCTGCCCTCCGCCAGCTCGGAAGCAACTCCGGGCCATGCGAAAACGAAACGGAGCGAGGAGACACCGGAGCCCAGTTCCGAAAGGATGCGCTCCGCGCGAACACGCAGCTCTTCCGGAGACACAGAGCCAGCGATGCCTACAAGGACATCGACGGAGCCGATTTGGCCCGCCTGCTGCTTCGTTTCCTCCGTAATGTCGACGGCCGCCATCCAGTTGCTCATCCTTTGTTACAACGGCAGTGACAATATGCCATGCAATGGAATCCGAATCCACGCGGGGCGATTATTCAGCTCGTAGACCAGCTCATAAAGCGCCTTATCCAGCATATAGATGTGCAGCAGCGCATCGAAGTCCTGGCGTTCTGCGGGAACAATGGATGAATCCGCGATGGTTTCGCGATACGTCCGCAAAAACTCGCCCGAAATCGACGTTTCCCAAAGCCTGGCCCAGGACTCGAGCTGCGCAAACTCCTCGGGACGACGCGTCGTGTACTGGGTCAGCGCCACAAACGCAGCGTAACCGAACGAGCGCAGCATTCCGGCCACGTCCTTCAGCGGGGAATGTTTCAGTCTTCGTTCGGCGAGCGGCCGCGCAGGTTCGCCCTCAAAATCGAGGATCACAAAGTCACCTTTCGAGCGAAGCAACTGCCCCAGATGGTAATCGCCGTGGATGCGTATCCACTGCCCTGGGTTCCTGACACCCTGCAGCGCACGAAGCCTCGTCAGTAAAACGCCGCGGCGGCTGAGCGCAAGGCCTGCGAGCTCCACGATGTCGTCGGGCAACCGCGAAAGGCTTGTTTTCAGCAGATCGAAGGCATGCGCCGCGTGGCCGGCCAGATGATCGCACATCGTTTCCAGGTCGCTCGGTTGCGGAGCATACGGCGCAAAGGCCGCACCGTGACCGGAAGCAAGGGCCAGATGCATCTCCGCAGTGCGCCGACCCAGAATGGCGGCGGCCTCCAGGTAAATGCCAGCGTGCTCGCGCGCTTCCGGATGCACTGCGCCCGAATCTTCGGACGAGGCCAGCACCGCGGGCGTCTTCACCGAAGCGGCGCTCTCGTAATACCGGTCCAGCTCCTCGAGAGTCCACTGCCAGCCGTCGCCTTCGTGTTGCACAAGCCCCTGCAGCAGCGCCAGAGTCGCCGGCTCCTCGTCCGCGCGCCGTACCTCGATCGAGCCGCCGAAGGGCGGAATGTTGGGGAAGCCGGCTTCTTCGGTAAGAAACCGGCCTATTTCAACGTCGGGATTCTGGCCGGGTTGCTGACGCCGGAATAGCTTGAGGATGAGCCGGTCGCCGAAAATCGCCGACGTGTTGCTCTGCTCCGCGCTGCTGACCCGCGCGGTGAGCGGCTGTGACCCGCGCAGACTGGGCAGAACCGAACCGGGCTGCCCGACAACAGTGCCATTGCGTGTCCGCAGTTCCTGCCCGCTGGCGGCGATCTCCAGCAGGGCCGCCGGCACGCCCCCGAGCAGGCCATCGTGCAAAACCCCCGCCATCGTTGCCGACCCCACCGTCGCGAGGATCTGATGGGAGGCCGATTCCCGCACTGCTCCGGCCGCTTCGCCGAAACTCATCGCCAGGCACAGCAGCCAGGTATCCGCCTCACCGTCGAGATAATCCACTGAAGCCCACACCAGAGCAGAGCGACGGTCATCGAAGAGTACGGAGTCCGCGATCTTCACGCGCGTGATGCTTCTCGACTTGCTTCCGAACCACCTCTGCCGCTGCAGATACGCGGGAAGAAGAGCCTCCAGTCGCCGCACCCCATCTCCCGAGAGAATGCTCTGCCAGTCGTGCTCGTTCTCTAAATAAAACGCCTGTTCACCTCCGGTCGCCGCGGCAGGCTCGGCCGTGGTCATCGACGGCTGAATTTCGAGCCACAGAAATCCATAAGGCCCCAGAGTGAGCGAGTACGGCGCCCGGGTGATCGGCGGGAATTCGACATAGCCGAGCATCTCCACTGGCGTCATGCCTTCCATTCCCGCAAGATCGAGTTGCACCGGCTGCGCGAACCGTGAGAGATTCGCCACGCACAACACCGTCTCGTCCTGATACTGCCGGATATACGCGAGTATCTTGCGGTTCGACGGATCGAGAAAACGCAGCGAACCGCGTCCAAACACCTGGAAGAGCTTGCGCAGCGCAATCATGTTGCGCATCCAGTTCAGCAGCGACGAAGCATCATTCTGCTGCGCCTCCACGTTGATCGCCTCATAGCCCCACACGGGATCCATGATGACCGGGCTGTAAAGCTTCGC
>JASHPM010000389.1 GCA_030038115.1 Acidobacteriaceae bacterium
GAAAGCGAAGCGCATGTCCGCGCCATGGCGGAGGCCGTCCAGCGCATCGCGTCAGACCTGAAGCTGCCGTACATCTTCAAAGCTTCGTACGACAAAGCGAATCGTACGTCGGTGAAAAGTTTTCGCGGGCCCGGGCTGATCGAGGGTACGGCGATTCTGCGCCGCCTTGCGGAGGCGACAGGGCTGCCGGTGCTGACCGATGTGCACGAGCCCGCGCATTGCGAGATCGCTGCGGAAGGCGCGGATGTTTTGCAGATTCCCGCATTTCTTTGCCGGCAGACGGATCTGCTGGTGGCGGCTGGACGCACGGGTCGCGCGATCAACGTAAAGAAGGGACAGTTTGTCGCGCCGTGGGACATGCGATACGCGGTCGAAAAGATCGCGAGCACGGGCAATACCCGCGTCCTCCTCACCGAGCGCGGCGCGACCTTCGGGTACAACAACCTTGTGGTCGACATGCGCTCGCTGGCCATCCTGCGCGGCTTTGCGCCCGTGGTCTTCGACGGTACCCATTCAGTGCAGATTCCATCGGGGGCGAATGGCGTTTCGGGCGGGCAGCCGGAGTTCATCCCATTGCTGGCGCGCGCGGCAGTCGCGGCCGGGGTGGATGGCGTTTTTCTCGAGGTGCACGACAATCCTGCGCAGGCAAAGTCCGACGGGGCCAACGCGCTGGATTTGAAGGATCTGAAGCCGCTGCTGGAGACGCTGCTCGCGATCCACCAGGCGGCGGGCGTGCCCGTGCCGGCGTAGCTCGAGCACACTGTCGCGCCGGTTTCCAAACCAATTTGGCAAACGCGGTGTGGGCGCGAAGCGCGGGTGCCTGGACGGCCAGTTCCCGTGCGACAATGAATTTGAAACCGACATGAATTTATCAGCTGCAGTGGCGCCGCACCCCATCCCGCCAGATGCGGGCGTGTCGGAGACCCCGATACCCCCGCCAGCGACCATTACGCCAGAACTTCTCGCCGCACACGGCATCACTCCGGACGAATATCGCCGCATTGAAGACGCACTGGGCCGCACGCCTTCGCTCACGGAGCTGGGCATATACAGCGTGATGTGGAGTGAGCACTGCTCCTACAAGTCGTCGAAGGTGCATTTGCGGCGGCTGCCGACGAAGAGCGACCGCGTGGTGCAGGGGCCGGGCGAGAACGCCGGCATCATCGACGTGGGGGACGGCTGGGCCTGCGCGTTCAAGATTGAGTCGCACAATCATCCGTCGTACATCGAGCCGTATCAGGGAGCGGCAACCGGCGTTGGGGGCATCCTGCGCGACATTTTCACCATGGGCGCGCGGCCGCTGGCAGTGATGGACTCGCTGCGGTTTGGGCCGCTCGAAGCCGATGGCCAGACGCCGGAAGCGCTGGTGCGCCGGAATCACTCCATCCTCGAAGGTGTGGTGGGTGGGATCGCGGGCTACGGCAACTGCTTCGGCGTGCCGAATCTTGGGGGTGAAACGAAATTCGAGGCGTGCTACTCGGGCAATCCTCTGGTGAATGCATTTGCTTTGGGATTGGTCCGGCGGGATGAAATTTTCTACGCGAAGGCTTCGGGGATTGGGAATCCGGTGATTTACGTGGGCGCACGCACCGGGCGCGACGGCATCCACGGCGCGACGATGGCCAGCGAGGAGTTTAAGGAGGGGTCGGAGCAGAAGCGACCCAACGTGCAGGTCGGCGATCCGTTCATGGAGAAGCTGCTGCTGGAGGCGTGCCTCGAAGCGATGAAGACGGGCGCAGTGGTCGGCATCCAGGACATGGGCGCGGCGGGGCTGACGTGCTCCACGTGCGAGATGGGCGCGCGCGGGGGCGTGGGGATTGAAGTCGAGCTGGACAACGTGCCGCAGCGCGAAACGGGCATGACGGCCTACGAGATCATGCTGAGCGAGAGCCAGGAACGCATGCTGCTGGTGGCCGAGCGCGGGCGGGAGCAGGAAGTGCTCAGCATTTTTGAGAAGTGGGGACTGGATGGCGTTGTGGTGGGCGCCGTTGTCGCCGAGCCGCGGCTGCGCATCTTCCATCATGGCGAGCTGGTCGCGGATATTCCGAACCAGTCGCTGACCGACGACGCGCCGGTTTACCACAGGCCGGTGGGTACGTGGGCGCGGCCGGGGCAGATCAAGGTCCCGCTGGATCCACCGGCGGAAGTGCTGGCCGAGCTGAGCAAGCCGCGCGATTACACGGCGGATTTGAAGAAGCTGCTGGCGTCGCCGAATATCTGCTCGAAGCGGTGGGTGTTTGAGCAGTACGAATCCATGGTGCAGACGAATACCGTGCAGGGTCCGGGTGGCGAAGCGGGCGTGATGCGGATTAAGGGCTCGGGCACACCGGGCCACGAACGCGGGCTGGCCATGGCGCTCGCCGGCAACGGGCGCTGGTGCTATCTCGATCCGAAGCTGGGCGCGATGCATGCAGTGGCCGAAGCCGCGCGCAAAGTCGCATGCACGGGCGCGACTCCGGTGGCGGCGACGAACTGCCTCAATTTTGGGAATCCGGAAAAACCGGAGATCATGGCCCAGCTTTCCGCGGCCATTGATGGAATTGCCGAGGCGTGCACGGCGCTGGGGACGCCGATTACGGGCGGAAATGTGTCGCTGTACAACGAAACGCGCGGCGAAGGGATTTATCCCACGCCAGTGGTGGGGGTGGTGGGGATTTTGGAGGATGTGACGAAGGCCGTGCCGAGTGGGTTTCAGAGGGCTGGGGAGACCATTCTGCTGATCGGTGCAGGGATTCACGCAAACATTGAGCCGATTGCGATGAAAGAGCTCGGCTCATCGGAGTTTGCGAAGGTTGTTGTGGGCCAGCTTTGGGGAGAGTGCCCTCGTTATCTGGATCTCGAAGCAGAAGCACAACTGCACCGCTGTCTCGCGGCGCTCGCTCGTGACGGGCTAATAACATCGGCGTTCGATGTGAGCGACGGCGGAATCGCGGTTAATTTGGCCAAAGCATGTTTCGGAGGAGGAATCGGCGGAAGAGTCGAGGTCATACCGGTCGCAGATGCGCCCGGAGCGGCGGCCCTGTTCGGAGAATTTCCGTCCCAGGTAGTTGTCACCTGCTCTGAAAGAGCGATCGGCAGAATCGAGAGTATCGTCGACGGCCATTCCGAATTGAGCTTGGAAAAAATTGGCGAGACGGTTCGTGAAAAGCTCTGCATCATCATTTCGCCAGGAATCGCGGTCGGCGGCGATGGCAAAGTGATCGATAGCCCCGTCGAGGACCTGCGAGTTGCCTTTTCGAGCGCCCTCCAGTCCCACCTTTCCGAGGTGACGGCGTGACGCGGCTCCTCTTCGAAGGCGTACCCGGTCACGAATCTGGTTTTGTGTCAGGGCCCGACTTCAGTCGTGCCGCAGCGGTGCCAGAAAAAGAAGGGGCTTTAGCCGCTGAGGAAGTAGATGACCCCAAACTCCGTGAACATTGTGGCGTGGTCGCCATCCATGGGCATCCTGATGCCGCGCGGCAAGCGTATTTGGGGCTGTATGCGCTGCAGCATCGCGGGCAGGAGTCGGCGGGCATTGCCACGGCGGACGGGACACATCTCGCAAACAT
Organism: Acidobacteriaceae bacterium; assembly: GCA_030038115.1. Classification (GTDB taxonomy): domain Bacteria; phylum Acidobacteriota; class Terriglobia; order Terriglobales; family Acidobacteriaceae; genus Palsa-343. The sequence continues at coordinate 3,549 of JASHPM010000389.1, forward strand.
TAAGGGTATGGGGCTGGTGTCGGAAATCTTCACCGACGAAGTGCTGGCGCGGCTCAAGGGCGATATGGCCATCGGCCACACGCGCTATTCGACGACCGGCGACTCGGCGCTGCTGAACGCGCAGCCGATTCGGGTGGAGTCGACCAAGGGCCTGATCGCGATCGCGCACAATGGCAACCTGGTGAACCTTGGCAATCTGCGCGTGCACCTCGAACGCGAGGGTGCGTTTTTCCAGACGACCAGCGATTCGGAAATCATCGTGCAGCTGATCGCCCACTCCCAGGCCACTACCCTGGTCGACGCCATCGCCGATTCGCTGCGGCAGCTGGAGGGCGCGTTCTCGATCGTGATGATGACGCGCGACCGCGTCTTTGCCGCGCGCGATCCCCATGGTTTCCGGCCGCTCTCAATGGGGCGCATCCACAATGCGAGTGGGCCGGATACGATCGTGTTCGCGTCGGAGACCTGCGCCTTCGACCTGCTGCGCGCGAGATTCGAGCGCGATGTGCTCCCCGGCGAGCTGGTGATGGTCACCGGCGACGGCGTGACGTCGCGGCAATACGCGCCGCCACAACAGTCGAGCTGTATTTTTGAGCATGTTTATTTTTCGCGGCCCGACAGCATGATCTTCGGCCGCTGGGTGCAGGAGAGCCGTGAAGAGATGGGGCGGCAGCTGGCGCGCGAGTCGCACGTGAATGCGGATTTGGTGGTTCCCGTGCCCGACTCCGGCGTGACGGCGGCGATTGGTTATGCGGCGGAGAGCGGCGTGCCGTTTCGCTTCGGGCTGATTCGCAACCACTACGTGGGGCGAACGTTCATCCAGCCAGAGCAGCGTGTGCGCGATTTTGGCGTGAAGCTCAAGCTGAACCCGGTGCGGAATCTGCTTGAAGGCAGGCGGATCATTCTGATCGACGATTCGATCATCCGCGGCACAACCAGCCGCAAAATCGTCCGCATGGTGCGGCAGGCGGGCGCGCGTGAGGTCCATCTGCGCATCAGCTGCCCGCCGACGATTTCGCCTTGTTTCTATGGGGTGGACACGCCGCGCAAATCGGAACTGATTGCGGCAAACAACTCGGTGGAGGAGATTCGCCGCTTCATCGAAGCCGACTCGCTCGCCTATTTGTCACTGGATGGGTTACAAAAAGCGTGCGATGGCGGCGAGGGCAACCATTTCTGCGTTGCCTGCTACACCGGCGAGTATCCAACGCAGTGGGTGGACGTCGAGGATATTTTGCCCGCGGCGGTCGCAGTGAGCTAATCCCGCTTTCGTTCCGAGAATTACCCGCGCAACCTCGTCTTCCCGGGCTGCTTCCCAATAGAGCAGAAGGGAGAGCGGTTCATGGCAACGAAGAAGAGGTCCTCGGGGCGAAAGTACAGCCCCAAAGCGGGCGGGATGGTTCGGGAAGAGATGCGCGAGATGAAGCGCGGGACGCTGAAAAGCGGACGCAGCGGCAGGAAAGTGACCAGCCGCAAGCAGGCCATCGCAATCGGCCTCGCCGAGGCGCGGAAAGCGGGTGCGAAGGTTCCGAAAAAGAAGTCCACGGCGAAGAAAAGCAGCCGTAAGGCCGCCTGAACACAACCGCGCATTCCCTGTTCACTCCCGATTGAGCCTGGAGCCTGAACCCACGGGTTCCGGGCGCTGCTTCCGCGCGGCGTCTCTTCCTGCTACCTTCTTAAGTTGCCCCTCATGCCGCAGAACCCTCCCGATCTTTCTCCGCACAGGTTCGTTCGCGCCTGCCTGCGCCAGCCCGTTGACCGCACGCCGGTGTGGTTTCTGCGCCAGGCCGGGCGGTACATGCAGGAATACATGGAGGTGCGGCGGCATCACTCGCTGCTGGAGATTTGCAAGCGGCCGGAGCTGGCGGCGGAAGTGACGATCACCGCGGCGGAGAAGCTGGACGTGGATGCGGCGATCATCTTCGCCGATTTGCTGCTGCCTCTGGAATGCATGGGGCTGGACTTTGAGTTTCAGGCGGGCGAAGGTCCGATGATCCATCAGCCGCTGCGCAACGGGGCGGCCATCGACGGGCTGGTGACCACGCGAGCGGGCGAGCTGGCGTACGTGGGCGAAGCGATCCAGCGCGTGGTGGCGCACTTTAAGGGGCGGCTGGGGATGATCGGATTCTGCGGCGCGCCTTTCACCCTGGCCAGCTACATGATCGAGGGCGGTGGTTCACGCAACTACATTGAGACGAAAAAGCTGATGTATCGCCAGCCGGACGCGTGGCGCAGACTGCTGGATAAGCTTGCCGTTGTGCTGCGTGAATTTGCCGCGCTACAGGTGGTGGCGGGCGCGGACGCGATCCAGATCTTCGACAGCTGGGCGGGCGCGCTGGCGATTCCCGACTACCGTGAATTTGTTTTGCCGATCACACGCACGCTGGTGCGCGAGGTGCAGGCGCTGGGCGTGCCGGTGATCTATTTTGGCGTGGACACGGCGAGCCTGCTGCCGGCGATGCGCGAAACCGGCGCCGACGTGCTGGGCCTCGACTGGCGTACGCCGCTGGACAGGGCATGGCGCGAGCTGGACTATGCGTGTGCCGTGCAGGGAAACTTGGATCCAATCACGTTGTTTGCGGAGCCGGAGCTGATCCGAACGCGCGTGCATCAGATTCTGGCGCAGGCAGGCGGCAGGCCGGGGCACATTTTTAATCTCGGTCACGGCATTGTTCCCGGGACGCCGGTGGAAAATGTGCAGGCGGTTGTGAAGTTCGTGCGCGAATATGTGCCGGAGGTGCACCGTGGCTGACGCGGTGTTGCTGCTGGCGCATGGCACGGCGGATTCGGTCGACGAAATCCCCGAGTATTTGCTGCGCGTGACGGGCGGACGGCAACTGCCGGAGGCCGCGGTCGAAGAAGTTCGGCATCGCTTCTCGCTCATCGGGGGGAGCCCGCTGACACGCCTCACTCTGGAGCAGGGCCGGCTGCTCGCGGACGAGCTGGGGATGGCGGTGTACGTCGGCATGCGCAACTGGAAGCCGTACATCGCCGATGTGGTGCAGAGAATGCGCGATGACGGTGTCACGCGGGCGGTGGTGATCTGTCTTGCCCCGCAGAATTCGCGGACCAGTGTGGGGCTGTATCGCCGGGCAGTGTTTGCGGCGGCGCAAGGCGCGCTGGCGCTGCGGTTTCTCGACGACTGGGCGGATCATCCGCTGCTGGCCGACGCGTTCGCCGAGCGGCTGCGCGCGGTTCGCGAGGCTTTCAGTGCGGAGGTGGGTTCTCCGGTTCCGGTTCTCTTTACCGCGCACAGCGTGCCGTGCCGGACCGTAATTTCCGCGCCGCAGACGGATCCCAGCACGAGGCCCGAGGCGCCCGATCCGTACCCCATCGAAGCGAAGCTGACGGCCAGCCTGGTAGCCGAGCGCATTGCCGGCCTCACGCCGGACCAATGGTTCTTCGCGTTTCAGAGCCAGGGTATGTCCGGCGGACCATGGCTGGGACCGACGGTCGAAGACACGCTGACGGCGCTGAAGGAGCAGGGGATCGGGAATCTCATTATTCAACCCATCGGGTTCCTGTGCGATCACGTCGAGATTCTGTATGACGTCGACATTGGTTTCCGCGAATTCGCCGCGAAGCTGGGGATGACGGTGCGGCGGCCGGATGCGCTGAACGATTCGCGCCTGCTCACGCTGGCACTGGCCGATCTGGCGCGGACGGGATTGGCTGGGTAGCGGCGAGTTTCGGGCTGGGTAAACATCTGCGTACCCTCGCACCTTCGATCCTTGGAGTGCATCAGATTAGGCTGAGAAGCAAATGAAGACCTGGCAAAAGATCGCCCTCATCGTTCTGCCCGCGATTCTGATCGCGGCCATTGGGGTCTGGCGCATCCACGTGGTGCGCAATCAGCCGGCCGCGGTGCAGCCGCGCGAGCAGGAGCGCCACCTCTCGGACGAAGAGATGGTGCAGCCGCGCAAGCTGTATATCGACGACCTGAAATCGGCGCGCGATCTGATCGGCAAGCCTGTCTGGGTCCAGGCCGGGTATGAGATGGACTACTACGCCTATGCGGCGCATCGCGTGGACTTCGCCCGCAAGGCCGGCGTGCTGCCCAGCGTGCAGCGCCTGGATATCCGCGATATTGTGACGCAGAAGTTTCCCGCCGATCTGCCGACGCGCATCCCGCGGGGCGGCGAGCAGGTCTTCGCAGTATTCACCATGCCTGGCGACGCCAAAGAATATGCAACGGCTATCGGCACAATTCAGGGAAGCGATTCGACCTATTACTGCGACAACGTGTTCTATTACGATGATCCGCACCAGATGTACAACTTCCTGCCCGCGGATGTGTGGCAGGCGATCGACGGGCACCAGCCGAAGGCAGGCATGACCGAGCTGGAGGTCGCGCTGGCTCTGGGCGTGATGCAGCAGTCGGACTCCTCCGACTACGGAAATCGCACCGTCGAGTACGACGCCGGCGGGAAACACTGGGAAGTGACATTCGAGAACGACAAGGCGACGCAGGTGCAGCAGACGCACATGGCTCCGGCGTCCTGACGTACGCTAATCCCCTGCGGCACGGCGCCTACGCCTGGCCTGAGTACCGCACCGGCGGCGGCAGGAAGCGGTTGCGAAGAAGCGCGAGCCAGCTGCCCAGCAGCGAAGTCGGCTCCACATACTGGTAATCCTGATACGACGGGGCCTGCGGGGCCGTTTGCCTCCTCCTCTTTGCGGGAGCACTGGCTGGGGTTGCCGACCGGGCACTTTGCGTGGAGGCGACGACGGAGAGCGCGCATTTGCGGAGGTAAGCCGAGACGGTGAGTCCCGCCAGGGCCGCGTGTTTTGCGATGCGGCGCTCCTCCGCGGTTGAGAAGCGTGTGGTGATGCGCCGATTGCGATCGGGCTCGGCCTGCTTCTTTTTCGCGACAGGCTGTCTGGGCTGCTGAACGCTGTATGCCAGCACCTGGTGGAAAGGAGGATGTTTTGCATTGCGCCGTTGCGCGACCGCCGGAGCAGCGCTCTTTCGGGGCGCGGCAATGCGGGCAGACGCCTTGATTCCCGCAACGATGGGCGGTTTGATCAACGCGGAGCCGACTTTCGTTACTGGCCTGGATTGCGGTTTGGCGGCGAGGGCAGCGGTGATTGCTTCCCTGGTGAGCGGCATTTTTGCCATTGCTGCGATCTTCGCCCTGGCGGGCCTGCGCCCGGCTTTTCGCTGCACCTTCGGAGTGCGAGGCGCGGCGGCGGTCTTAGCGGCTGGGGTGGCGGTAGTCTGAGCGGCTGCGGGAGACGTTTCGGCGACGATGCTGTTAGTTGCGGCGACCGCGCTGGAAATGCCGGCGACGATTTTGCCGGCTGCGGCGGCCGGAGCTTCACTCTTTGCGAGCTTCTCCGTCTTCGCGGTTTTCACGGCAGGGGCGTATTCGGGCCGGGAGATCTTCTCGTTTCTCTCGATGGCAGCCGTAATCTGTTCGAACGCAGTCGCCAATGGGGTGCGATCCTCAGGGGCATTCTCCGCGTGAACCGGCGCAGGTACGGGCCTTGGCTGGGTCTCCACGGCGGGTGGTTTCAGAATCGGCGGGGCCACGGACAGTTCCTGCGCAGGTTCGACCGGCAGTCCCTGAAAAACCTCCATGCGCGGTTCCGGTTCAGCCTTCACCCGAGCCGGGCGACGTGCAACCGGCGTAGTCGGCGCGCTCGCCGCGGCGGCTCGTTTCGGCATCTTCGCGGCGCCGCGATCGCGATGCTTGCGGATCGCTTCTTCGTAGGAAATCTCGCGCAATTCCTCGGAGCCAGCGGCGGCATGGCCGTTTCCGGCGCCATTCCCATGTCCGTTGCCATCGCTATCGCCCTGGACGGGATTCTTCTCGGCCCAGGTATGAAAGCGGCTCAGAATGGCGCGGATGTCTTCAGGATTCGCTGCCGGCTGCATCTGAAAAACCCTCCATGGACAGAGCGTAAAGGCAGCCGTGGAGAACGGGAGGGGAAAGATAAGGATTCTCTCAGACAAATTCCGGCAATGGTAACGGGACCGGTGGGCTTCCCATTTTGGGAAGCCCTGGCCCGGGCAGCTCACCCGGTATTGCGCAGCCCCGCCGCGATCCCGCTGATAGTCCCGGCAATGGCCCGGTTGACTTCGTCGGTGTCTTCGCCCGCGCGCTTGCGGCGCAGCAGGTCCACCTGGATGAGGCTCATGGGGTCGACGTAGGGATTGCGCAGCCAGATGGAGCGCGCCAGGACGGGATTCGATTCGAGGAGCTCGCGCTGGCCGGTGACGGAGAGCACGGCGTCGCGCGTGCGTTCGAATTCCGCCTTCAGCATGGCAAAGACGCGCTCGCGCAGCGCGGCATCGGGAACCAGCGAGGCGTAGAGGGACGCGATGCCGAGGTCGGCCTTGGCCAGAGCCATTTCAACATTGCGCACCACATCGATGAACAGTGGAAACTCGGTCATTTCGCGCAGCAGTTTTGCGCCGCTGGGTCTTTTTGCGAACTCCGCAAAGGCTGTACCGACGCCGAACCACGCGGGAACCAGCAGCCGGCTCTGGGTCCATCCGAAGACCCACGGGATGGCGCGGAGATTCTCGAAGCTGATCTGGCCGGGGCGGCGAGCGGGGCGCGAGCCGATGCGCGCATGTTCGAGCTCGGCGACCGGCGTCGCGACTTCGAAATAATGCAGGACATCGGGGTCGGAGAGGATGTGCTCGCGATAGAAGCGGAAGGAAATGGCGGAGAGCTCAGCCATCGCGCTCTCCCACTCCGGGCGCATCACACCGGAATACCGGCCATCGGGAAGCAGCGCATTGGGCCGCGCCAGCGCGTCGAGCGACGCGGCGATCATCAGCTCCAGGTTGCGCTCGGCCAGCACCACGTCGGAGTACTTCCAGTTGAGGACCTCGCCCTGCTCGGTAATGCGAATCTGGCCTTCGAAGGCGCCGACGGGCTGCGCATAAATGGCGCGATGCGTGGGACCGCCGCCGCGGCCGACGGTGCCGCCGCGACCGTGAAACAGACGCAGGCGCACACCGCAATCGCGCGCGACCTCGTGCAAGGCACGGTGCGCGCAGAAAATCTCCCAGGTGCTGGTCAGCATGCCGCCATCCTTATTGGAGTCGGAGTAGCCGAGCATGACTTCCTGGGTGTTATTCCAGGAGGCGAGCAGCTTACCGTATCCGGGCGAGCTCCACAGTTCGCGGCAGATGCGCGGGGCGTTGCGCAGGTCCTCGATGGATTCGAAGAGCGGCACCGGCATGATGCCTGGGTCTCCACCGTGTCCGGCCACATCCACGCCGCCCAGCCGCGCCAGCCAGACCACCGCCGTTACGTCCTCCACCGAAGAAGCGCCGCTGACGATGTAGTGGCGGATGGCTTCCGGGCTGCATCCGTTTTTGATTTCCGCGATGATGCGGAAGGTCTCGATCACGTCGCGTGTTTCGGGGCTGAGCGCGCCTGGCGCAGTCGCTCCGTTCTGCGCGCACCAGGCCGAAGCCTCTTCCAGCGCCTTGCGATGGATGCGCGCGTGCTGGCGAATGTCGAGCGTGTGCAGATGCAGGCCGAAGGTGCGAACCATCAGCAGCAGAGGGTCGATGAGGGTCTCCGCGAGGCGAATGCCCTGATTCGCGGCCAGGCTGCGGCGCACGACCCTCAGGTCTTCAAGAAAATCCCGCGCCGAACAGTACGGCGAGAGCCCGGCCAGCGCGGATTCCAGCAGCTCCGGGTCGGAATCGGCTTTGCCGGCGGTGCGCCGGATGCGCGCACGGACGCACACCAGATAGCGGCGATAGGTTTCGAACTCGAAGCGCGCGCCGAACGCTTCCGCGCTGGTGTGCAGCTCCGCCTGGAAGTCAGCCAGGCGGGCCTGCAGCTCTTTGCTGACCGGCAGCTGTTGCGCCGACGTGGTCAGCAGATCGATGGCCTGCTGCAGGCGCTCGTCATAGTAGTCGAGCAGGCGGTTGCGCGCCGCTACGATCGCCTGGCGCGTCACCTCGGGCGTCACGAAGGGATTGCCGTCGCGATCGCCGCCGATCCAGGAACCGAAGGCCAGCAGCAGCGGCAGGTCGGAGAGCTCGATGTCGAGGCCATATTCGCTCCTGAGCGCCGCAGCGACTTCTTCGTAAAGCCGGGGCAGCGTCTCAAAGATGGAGACATCGTAGTAGTCGAGGCCCATGCGAATTTCGTCGGTGACCGCGGGCTGGCGGCTGCGCACCTCGTCGGTCTGCCACAGCGCGGTGATCTCCGCGGTGAGCGCTTCTTCCAGCGCGGCCAGCTCTTCGTCGGGAACGGGGATGCGGTCGAGCTTCTCCAGGAACTCGCCCATGCGGCGGCGCTTCATCAACACGGAGCGGCGAGCGATTTCCGTGGGATGCGCCGTGAACACGGGGACGACCAGAATGCGGCGCAGCCAGGCAAGCGCGTTCTCGGCAGAGATGCCCGCCTCGCGCATGGCGCGCAGAGTGCCGCGCAACTCGCCGCGCTGCGCCTCGCGCTGCGAGGAATCACCGGTGATCTGCAGCGAGAGCCTGCGGCGCTTGCGATGGTTGGTTTCGGCCAGGTTGATGAGTTCGAAGTAGAAGGCGAAGGCGCGGCTGAGCTGGTCAGCCTGGGCGACCGGCATGGAATTGACCGCGAGAACCGCGAGCTGCATCAGGTCTTCGGCTTCGCGAATCTGTCCCCTGGCCTGCAGTTCGCGCCTCCGGATGGCGGGCTGGCGCAGTTCTTCGACTTTTTCGTAGAGTTTTTCGCCGGCCTGCTCGCGCAGCACGCGCCCCAGTAACAGCCCCAGCGAGCGCACGTCGCGGCGCAAGGGAGCTTCTTTCAGGTCGCCGGAGCGCGCCTCGAGCTCAGCCAGGCGCTCGGTCCAGCTTTCCGGTTTCCACAGAGGCGGCATCTGTTCTGATTAAATCAGAGTGCGACGCGAGGGCGGCCGATGCGGAGTTACGGGCCCAGATTCCTGCCGAGGTGATTCCGATGCGCGATGCGGATGCGATGCCGGTCACGATCCGGCCCGCTGAAGCTTCCGACGTTCCTGCCATGGCGGCCATTCGCGCGCGGGAGTGGGAGAGCCAGGAATATTGGGAGCGGCGGATTGGCGGATACCTGGCGGGCAATCTCGGAGCACAGCATGCGTTGCCTGGACACGCGGTGTTTGTCGCGGTCGAGGACGGCGCGATCGTCGGATTTGTTGCCGGACATCACACGACGCGTCACGGATGCGACGGAGAACTGGAGTGGATCGACGTGGTCGCGGAATACCGGCGGCGGGGCATTGCGGGAAAGCTGATCGTCGAAATGGCTGGCTGGTTCATCGGCGAGAAGATCTCTCGCGTCTGCATCGATGTTCAGCCGAAAAACCTGGTGGCGCGCGCACTCTACGCGAAATTTGGCGCGCAGCCGCTGAACCCGCATTGGTTGTTTTGGGAGGATATCCACGCCGTCATTGCGGCGGCCAATCGTCCTGCCGCGCCAAAATAGCGCTCCCGGCCTGATCGTGCTCCGATCCGCGAATGTTCTGCCTGGACGGGTGCGGTTGGTTTATCCTCCTTGCGTTATGCGCAGATCAGTTTTGATGCTCTTTGCTTCGGCGATCCTCGCGATCGCAGCCGCTCCCGTTTTCGCGCAGCAATCGGCGCAGCCCAAACCCGAAGAAACGGAAGTCTGGACGCCGGTGCCTCCGGTTGTAACCCCGGGCGCGACGGATTCCGCACCGCCTTCCGATGCGATCATCCTGTTCGACGGCAGGAATGAGGACGAGTGGGTATCCGCGCAGGATCACACGCCGGCGCGGTGGATCGTCGGCGACGGGGTGCTGACGGTGGCCAAATCCGCCGGCAACATCGAGACGAAACGCAGCTTTAAGGATTACCAGCTGCACATCGAGTGGAAGATTCCGGAGAACATCACCGGCAGCGGCCAGGCGCGCGGCAACAGCGGCGTGTTTCTGGCGTCCACGGGGCCGGGCGATGCGGGTTACGAGCTGCAGGTGCTGGACGCTTACAACAACGCGACGTACGTGAACGGAATGGCGGGGAGTCTGTACAAGCAGTCGATTCCGTTCGTCAATGCCGCCCGCAAGCCCGGCGAGTGGCAAACCTATGACGTGGTCTGGACCGCGCCGCGGTTCCATTCCGATGGATCGCTGGAGACACCGGCGTACGCGACCGTCTTTTGGGATGGCGTACTGGTCGACAATCATTTCCAGTTACAGGGCCAGACGCTGTATATCGGGAAGCCGTTCTATAAAGCGTACGATCGCGCGCCCATCAAGCTGCAGGCGCATGGCGACAAGAGCGAGCCGATCAGCTTCAGGAATATCTGGGTGCGGGAGATTCCGTAGGCGGGAAGCGGGAAGCGCGAATTAGCTCCGGCCCAGCGGAAGATGGGCGACTATCTCCTTTGGGGGTTAGAAAAGTAAATGCTGTTCGTCTCTTATCGATCGTAGTTGCAATGGAATGTGTCTTATTTTTTGGGCCAGTTGCTTCGGCCAAGCGTCGACCAGATCATCCATACAGGTATTCCGTTGTGGATATCCCTGTATCGCTCGCCGTTGGAACTGTCCGAACGCCTGAGTTTCCGGTTGTTTCGAAATGGTATTGGATCCTGGTCCAGGTAGAGAAGGCCCTTCCGCTCCGGCAAATGCAATGCATGATGGGCGTCACTTCGAGTCCGCTCGATTCGAAGGATTGCGACAGCAATGACCCGCTGCTTCGTGCGGACTGGACGGTGCTCGACGAGGGCCATTTGGTCTCGACAGGGTCGAGCACACTTAAGGCCGACGATATGTACACAGACAAGTACATCTTCAAATTTCTAGGAAAATTTCCGGGGGAGGCTGGGGAGAAGTATGTATTGGAGGTGAAATTCACCAAAGATGGCACGCCACTGAACGTCGCCAATCCCCACCTGATCGTGACGAAAATAGGAGACGAATGACGGGTGCCTGAACGCTACCGGCTTCCAGCTTCCGGCTGCTTTTACCCCAGCTTCATCTGCTCCGGATCCCACTTCACAATCGCGTCGCGCTCATAGCTCAGGTTGCTGAGCAGCGCCGCTCCCGCCGCGCGGTACCCGAACACCGCATCTTCCACAACCGGTTGCCGCGAGCGCACCGACGCGAAGAAGTTCTTCAGGTGGTCGTAGCTGTCGCTGTAGTCGCGCGGCGCGACATATTTGTCGAATCCGACGCGGGCGGGCTCGGTGGGCTCGACCAGCGGATATTTCTGCCGGTAGGCAGTGGTGATTTGCTTCTGCATGGCATCGGTAAAGGAGCCGATCATCAGGCCAGGCTCCGTTTCCCGCGGCACGCGATTCACGCTGACGGAGTTACCGGCGATTTCCATGGTTCCCTCGGAGCCGGCGAAGAGGAAGCCCTCGCCTTCGCTGCCGCCGTCGACAAAGTTGACGCGCAGGCTGAGGTTGAAGCCTTCCGGATAGTCGAACAGGCCCAGCAGCACATCGGGCACGTCGCGGCCGTCCTTCCAGAAGCGCAACCCTCCGGTGGCCATGGCGCGCGTGGGTCCGTGCGCGCCGGTGATGAAGTGCGTTCCACTGAAGAGGTGGACGAAGAGGTCGCCGGCCACGCCGCTGCCGTAGGCTTTCCATTTGCGCCACTGGAAAAAGTGCTCGCCGTTGAACGGAATTTTCGGCGCGGTTCCCAAAAAGCGCGGCCAGTCGCAGGTTTCGGGCGAGGCGTCGGGAGGAACGGTGTAGTTCCACGCGCCGATGGACGAGTTGCGATCCCAAAACGCCGTGACCATGTTCAGCTGGCCGATGGCGCCCGCGGCCAGCAGCTCTTTGGCCTTCGCGTAGACGATGTTGCTGACGCGCTGGCTGCCAATCTGCAGGATGCGCTTCGTCTCGCGGGCGGTTTCGATCATCGCGGGCCCGTCGGAGTAGACGTGGATCATCGGCTTCTCGCAATAAACGTCCTTGCCAGCCTTCATGGCGTCGATGGAAGCCTGCTTGTGCCAGTGGTCGGGCGTGCCGATGATGACCGCGTCGATGTCTTTGCGGTCGAGAATCTCGCGGTAGTCGCGCGTGGTGAGGATGTCCGGGCCCCACAACTCCCTGCTGTGCTCGAGGCGGCCGTCGTAGCAGTCGGCAGCGGCCACCAGCTTCACGCCGGGGACGGTGACAGCGACCTTCGTGTCGTACTGGCCCTGCCCACCTGCGCCGATGAGCGCGATCTGGATGTGGTCGTTGGCGGCGACAGGTTTTTCCGGTTCTGTCTGCTGGGGCCTGAGCAACGTGCCCGGCTGATCGGGCTCGACCACGGCGCGGAGGCTCGACGCCAGCAGGGTTTGCGTCGTTGCCGTTCCTGCAACTTTCAGAAAGCTTCTGCGATTCACCTGAACCATCCTCTCGGATCCCGAAGTCGACCGCCCCTGCCACCATAATCGTTTTCGGAGGATTTTGCCGGAGGGAAGGCCGCTTCGCAGAACTATTTCCGGGATTCGTTTCGATAGAATCCGAGGGATGCGTGCTGCTTCCTTCGCTTCGATCTTCGCGTTGCCTTCTCTGTTGTCCCTCGCGCCGGCAGTTTCCGCTCACGCGCAACTCAGCGTCGACATTGCGCGCATCGCCGCGCAGGCGCATGGACGAGTGGGCGTGGCCTGTGCGCTCCCTGGCCGCGCACTCGATTGCAATCTCCACGCGGCCGACGCATTCCCGATGCAGTCCGTCTATAAGCTGCCCATTGCGATGGCGATGCTGCATGCGGTGGAGCAAGGACGGTTTCGCCTGAATCAGCCGATTCGGTTCCTGCCGTCGGATCTCATCGCGCCGGACCAGTACAGCCGGTTGCGCGATGAACATCCGCACGGCAATGCCGACGTTCCGGTGGAGGAGTTGTTGCGCCTGGCGGTTTCAGAGAGTGACGGTGTAGCGTCCGACATCCTGCTCCGTGTGCTGGGCGGTCCCGCGGCCGCGGACGGGTACGTGCGCAGCCTTGGCATTCATGGCATCCATATCGTCGACACGGAGAAGACCCTCGGCCGGGAGGTGAAGCTCGAGGATCGAGACTCCGCCCAGCCTCGTGCTCTGGTTGCTTTGCTGCGGCTGCTGGCCGATCGCTCGCCGCTCTCGCCGGAACACACGCAACTGTTGCTCGGCTGGATGACGGCGTCGCACACCGGCGATCACCGGATCAGAGCGCAGCTGCCGCCGGAAACGGTGGTTGCGGACAAAACGGGAACCGCTGGCTCGGCGCGCCCCGTTACGAATGCCACGAACGATGCCGGTCTGATCACCCTGCCGGATGGGCGCAGGCTGGCTATCGTGGTTCTGGTCGCCGATGCGGCTGCGCCGGAGCCCGTTCGCGAGCGCGCGATCGCGGAGATTGCCAGGGCGGTCTATGCGGCTGCCATCCGATAAGAGCAACGCGGCTACTGCATCGCAGTCGCTCGCTCACGCCATCGCGAATCGCCGATCGCCTACGAAGGCTTTTGTGCGAAGCTGTTCGTCTAAGGTCATTGTCGCCATGACACGCGGCCTGTCCATAGTGGTCCCGACCGCTGTCCTGCTCGCTTGCCTCATCGGTCGCGGGAGCGCAGTTCCCCCTCACCCTGATCCGGTTTACGCCGCTTCCTCGCCGGACAATCCTGAAGGCGATGAATGCCGCGAATGTCATACCGCTGAAGTCGACGGTTACCAACGCACCAGAATGGCTCATTCCATGCGCGTCGCGGCGCATGAGCCTGCTGGCGTTGTCCACACTCCCGAAGCCACCATCCGCATGGACTCGGACAAGAACGGATCGTGGCAGACCATCGAGAGTCACGATACTTCTCTTCGCTATCGCGCCGATTACGTCGTGGGCTCCGGCACTCACGCCTATGGCTTCATCACCGTGCTCGACGGTCATCTGTTTCAGTCCCCGGTTGCCTGGTATCGCAACCGCGACGCTTACGGCCTCGCCCCCGGCTTCGAAAACATTCGCGACCCCGATTTCACCCGTCCTGTCACTGCCGACTGCCTCTTCTGCCATGCGGGCGCATTCAACCCGATCGCCGGCACCGAGAATCAGTACGCGTCTGTTCCCTTTTCCCATCTGTCGATCGGATGCAGCCGCTGTCATGGTCCCACGGCCAGCCATCTTGAGAACCCGGACGCTTCCAACATCGTCAATCCCGCGGAGCTGGCTCCTGCCGCCCGCGACAGCATCTGCGAACAGTGTCACCTCAAGGGCGTCGCACGTGTCCCCAATCCTGGCCTCCGGATTACTGACTTTGTTCCCGGCCAGCCCCTCGAGCAAACATTCACCGTCTACCGCGAGCAGCCGCCCCCTGGAACTCAGCCCTCATTCCGTGTCATCAGCCAGGCCGAACAGCTGGCCCTCAGTCTCTGCAAACGCGCCAGCGGAAATCGAATGTGGTGCGGTACCTGTCACGATCCGCACGTCACGCCCCCTGACCGCGTCGCGTGGTTCCGCTCGCGCTGCCTCCAATGCCACGCCGGCACGCGCTTCCCTGCCTCGCACCCGGCCCGATCCAGCAACTGCATCGCCTGTCATATGCCGCAGAAGGAAGCGCAGGATGGAGGTCACACCGTCTTCACCGACCATCGCATTCAGCGGCGTCCGGACTACTCGGAAGACTCGCCATCCGGCGATATAACTCCCTGGCGCGAACCTCCTCCCCAGTTCGCCCGCCGCAATCTCGGCATCGCGCTCATTGAGAATGGCATGGAGCGGGGAGTGCCGGCGCGGATGGTGCAGGGTTATCGCATGCTCGCCGAGGTGCAACAGGAGTTTCCCCAGGACAGCGATATGTATGCGGCGCTCGGCAACGTGCTCCTCATCGGCCGGCAATACGACGAAGCGGCACAGGCGTTTGCGCTCGCCGTCCGTTACGACCCGCACTCTTCGTCCAAAGAAGCCAGCCTCGGCGCCGCCCTGGCCTCCGGCGGTGAGCGCTCTCTGGCCGAACAGCATCTGGAGAAGGCCCTGCAACTCGACCCACTCAATCTCAGCGCGGCTTCCCTCCTCCTCAACGTCTATCGCGATACCGGAGAAAACGACAAGGCCGATCAGCTCGCTCGCCGGTTCAACAGCGTCCTGCAGACGCCTGCTGCCCATCCGTAGGACTCCTGACGCGCCACCACGCAATCTGCTCCAGCACGCTGACGAGCACCGGAGTTACGCTGAAATCACTGCGGATCGCCTGGTGGCTTCGGACACAGCAATGCTCATCGCATGGCTCACTCGACATTGGGTCTCGCTCGCTCTCGGCATGGGCGTGCTGCTGCTGATGTTGTTACCCATTCCCATCTACAGGCTCCAGTGGAACTCATTTCTCATCCTGGTGTACCTCCAGACGCCGATTTACATGCTGCACCAGGTGGAAGAACACACCGGCGACCGTTTTCGAAGGTTTGTGAATCAGCGAATCTACAGCGGCGTCGACGCGCTCACGCCCCTCACGGTCCTCGTGGTGAATATCCCGGGGGTCTGGGGCGTCACCCTGCTGTCGCTTTACCTTGCCGTCTTCGTCGCCGCCGGATGGGGCCTGATCGGCCTCTACCTGATTGCCGTGAATGCCGTAGTGCACATCGTCTGGAGCATCGTCTTTCGCAGGTACAACCCAGGTCTGTGGACTGCCATCCTTCTGTTCCTGCCGCTCAGCGTCCTGACTTTCCTGAGAAGCGCCGGCGCCGCGGCCACCTGGATTCATCACCTCGTCGGCCTCGGCGCAGCCCTCGCCATCCACGCCGAACTCGTTCTCCACACGCGCGCTCGCGCGATGCGCCTCCGGGCGCTTCAGCATTAGCTCCGCGTTCAGCCCGGCATTTCGATGTTCCGAACTACTGCTTTCTGGCGGGCGTGAAGAAATCGACGAGATTCCCGTCCGGATCCCGGAAATAAACCGACCGCGTACCCCACGGCTGCGTGGTGGGAGGCTTGACCCAGACTTTCACCAGGCTCTGCAGCCTCGTGTATTCGCGGTCGACGTCGCTCACCCTGAATTCGAGGACCATGCTGCGGTTACTCGCCGCGGTTGCCGAGCCGGGGATGTAGTTCTCCTGCGCTTGCGCGGAGTAGATCGCCAGCACTCCGGCGCCGGTG
>JASHPM010000390.1 GCA_030038115.1 Acidobacteriaceae bacterium
AGGCAGGGGGCGTTTGGCGATGTCGAGGCGGAAGTCAGGCGTGTTGGTGGCGCCATCGACGACGATGCGGCTGAGCTGGCCCTGGTATTGGCCGTCGGAGGAGAGGATGCCGCCGATGCCCTTGATGGTGCTGAGGTCGGCGTCACGGAAGGTGTAACGGCCGCTGACGGGCGTGTCGCCAGGGCTGTGGGCGTTGAAGGGGCCAAAGTCGCCGGTGGAGTCAATGTTGCCGACCGGTCGCGGGTTGATGAGGGTTGCGTGGAAGCGCATAGGCTGGCCGGCGGCGACGGAGCGCAGCTGAACTTTATCGATGATGAAGTTGAGCGGGACTTTGCCGGGCTTGCCGTTTTCGATGACGAGGTCAGCGCGTTCGACGTCGATTTCGTCGACGAGGATTTTGATCTGGCCGTGGCTCTCATCGATACCAGGATTCTGATTCTGGTTCTGACCCTCCTCTGGGTGCGGCATGTCAGCACGCTGGGACTTTGGCGGGAGATGGATGTTGAGGCCGGTGACCTGGACGCGGTCGATGACGAGGGGAGTGTGGAGGAGCTGATGCCAGTCGTAGACCCGGAAAGAGAAATGGTCAACGGAGATCATAGGCTCGGTGCCGTCGAGGTGGTTGGGGTAGAGTTTGAGGCCGGCACCGGAGACCTCGAATCCACGAAAGAACGAGGCATGGAACTGGTCGAGCTCGACGCGGCTGTCGAAGCGGGTGCTGAGGGTCTCGACGACTTTGGCCTTGAGCATGGGGCCGGCGCGATGCAGGAAGATGTTGGCGGCGACGATGGCTGCGATGACGAGGATGGCGACGATGGAGATGGTCCAGAGGAGAACGAGCAGGAGGACGCGATGGCGCCGGGGGCGCGGGAGGGACGGGGTTGGCCGGCCGGCGGGAGTGCTCACTCTTTCCACCTTCTCATGATTATGGGCTTGCGACAGGGCACGATAGTTAGATGAGGGGGAGGGGGTTGAGGGGGGTGAACCGCCAGTGCGAGCAGGGCCAATGGGGTTTATCGTGGATGCGCGGGCTGTGAGGATGGTTCGAATGGGGCTCAGGCACAGGTTGAGACGAGGATTGGGAAGCTGGGTTGCGGGCGTCGTGGCGCTGGTGGCGATGGCGGAGTGGGCCGGGGCGCAGCAGGTGCTGCCGCCGAAGAGCAGCCGTCCGGCAACGGCGGGGCACCCGGCGGAGGCGACGCCGTCGATTGACGCATACATCCGGGACACGTGGAACACGCTGCGGCGGTCGATGCAGGATTGCGCGACGCTGAAGGATCCGAAGGTGAAGGGGGAGCCGGTGCTGTATTGGCCGCTGGATTTTCCGGAGCCGTCAGATGCGGGGGCGCTGGAGAAGGACTGCGGCGTGCGGGTGGAACGGCTGCCGGTGAAGATCGAGCGGCTGGGGCAGGATGTGCCACTGGAGACGCAGGGACTGCTGTATTTGCCGAATCCTTATATCGTGCCGGGCGGGCGGTTCAACGAGATGTACGGATGGGACAGCTACTTCATCATTCTGGGACTGCTGGAGAGCGGGCGCCTGGAGACGGCGCGGGGGATGGTGGAGAATTTCTTTTTTGAAATTGAGCATTATGGGGGGCTGCTGAATGCGAATCGGACGTATTATCTGACCCGATCGCAGCCACCGTTTTTGTCGTCGGAGATTCGCGCGGTGTGGGAGGCAGAGGTCGCGGCGGGCTGGAAGCCGGAGGCGCAGGGTTGGCTGGGGCTGGCCTATGGGTACGCGGTGCGGGATCACGCGCTGTGGATGGGCGAGGCGCATCGCGCGGGGAACACGGGGCTGGCGCGGTACTACGACTTCGGCGACGGGCCGGTGCCAGAGATGGAGGACAACAGCACCTATTACCAGGATGTGATTCGGTGGCTGCTTGGGCATCCGCAGGTGCACACAGATTATCTGGTGGAAGGGCCGGCGACGCCGACTGCGGCGGATCGGGGAAGGCTGGCGGAAGCGAGCTGCGATCCGGGCGTGTCGGCGGTGTGCGCGCGGGCGCATGTGGGGACGCACTGGCTGACGCGGGATTTTTACAAGGGCGACCGGGCGATGCGGGAGTCGGGATTCGACCCAAGCTTTCGGGTTGGGCCGTTCAGCGGGTCGACGCATCATTATGCCGACGCAGGGCTCAATTCCCTGCTCTACAAATATGAGCGGGATCTGGAGTGGATGGCCGAGCAGCTGGGGAAGCCCGACGAAGCGAAGGAGTGGGATGCGGAGGCGCAGGCGCGACAGGCGGCGATGGACAAGTATTTGTGGAATGCGGAGAAGGGGATGTATTTCGACTACGACTTTGTGGCGGGCAAGGAGTCGGGCTACGACTACCTGACGACGTTTTATCCGCTGTGGGCGGGAGCGGCGAGCGCGGAGCAGGCGAAGCGGGTGGAGGGGAACCTGAAGCTGTTCGAAAAGCCGGGCGGCCTGGCGATGAGCACGTTCGAATCGGGGGTGCAGTGGGATTTGCCGTACGGATGGGCCCCGCCGACGTGGCTGGCTGTTGATGGGATGAGAGAGGAGGGGGATTTGAAGGATGCGGTGCGCGTATCCGGCAAATTCATGGCGACGGTTCGTGATAACTTTGCGTGCGACCACACCATCCGGGAAAAGTTCAATGTGGTTACCGGGTCGTCGGAAACGCAGGTGGCTGTGGGCTATCGGCAGAACGTGGTGGGCTTCGGGTGGACGAACGGCGTTTATCTCAAAATGGAGAAGTTGCTGGAGCGCGCCGGAGTTCCGGAAGCCGCGGACACGGAGACTCGGGGAGTGTGCCCGGCTGAGGAATAAAAGTGCAGTCAAGGTCAGGGGGAAGCACCATGACCGAAGAGAAGACGGAACAGAAGGTGGTGGTCGGGCTGGGTGAACTGCTTTGGGACTTGTTGCCGGAGGGACCGCGGCTGGGTGGAGCTCCGGCCAATTTTGCGGTGATGACGGGGCGACTGGGAGATCGCGCGGTGGTAGCGAGCCGCGTAGGGGCCGATGCGCTGGGGCACGAGGCGCGCGACACTCTGGAAGCGCTGCCAACCGAAAGCGGATTCCTGCAGTGTGACACCGAATATGCAACCGGGACAGTTACAGTTACACTGAAGAGCGGCGAGCCGGAGTATACGATTCACGAGCCGGCGGCGTGGGACCGTCTGGCACTGACGCCCGAGTGGCGGGATCTGGCACGGAAAGCGGACGCCGTATGCTTTGGAACGCTGGCGCAGCGAACGGATGAATCGCGAGGGACGATTCTGGCGTTTCTGGATGAGACGCGGCAGGATTGCGCGCGGGTGTTCGATGTGAACCTGCGCGGGCCGCACTGGTCGGGCGAAGTGCTGCGGGGTTCGCTGGCGCGGACGACAATTTTGAAACTGAATGCCGACGAGCTGCGGCTGGTGCTGACGGGGACGGGCACTTGTCCTTACCCGACGAAGGCCCAGGACGAGGAGGAGTTGCTGCGCGGGGCACGACGGCTGCTGGAGCGGTATCCGGTGGAGATGGTGTGCGTCACGCTGGGCGCGAAGGGGAGCTTGCTGGTTACGAGGAAGGAGCATCATCGGCATCGCGGGCTGGCGACGAGGGTGAAGGATACGGTGGGCGCGGGCGACGCGTTCACGGCGGCGCTGACGCACTACTATCTGGAGGGCGCGCCGCTGGAGGTGCTGAATGAGGCGGGAAACCGATGGGGCGCGTGGGTGGCGTCGCAGGCGGGGGGAATGCCGCCGATGAAGGCGGAGACGCTGGCGATGGTGGCGGAGGAGATTGGAGCGAGAAGAATGCACGCTCGCCAGGGATAACGTTGATTGGCTGAGCGAGGCGCAATTGAGGAGGACCTTTGAAACTGAACATTGCGACTCTGGCAGCGGTGACGCTTGCCCTGGCGGCGTTTGCGTGGATCTCGCAGGATCTTCCCTGGACCGCATGGCGGATCGCGGGTGCGGCGATTGCGATTCCGGCGTTTTTGCTGTTCGCGGTGGCGCGCATGCAGCTGGGAAACGCCTTCAGCGTACAGGCAAAGGCGACAATGCTGGTGACGAGGGGAATTTATTCCCGAATCCGCAATCCGATTTATGTGTTTGGCGGGCTGACGATCGCGGGCTTCATGATTTGGGCACACCGGCCGTGGCTGCTGCTGATTTTTGTGATCCTGCTGCCTCTGCAAATCAATCGGAGCCGGAAAGAGGAGCAAGTGCTCGAGGAGAAGTTCGGGGAAGAGTACGTGGAGTACAAGCGGAAGACGTGGTTCTGAATCCCCGGCCTGGTGCGCCTGAAACTGAGATGCTTCACCACGGAGGACGCAGAGAATACAGAGGAAGCGCGATAACAGGTCCTTTGTGGTCTTCAGGGCAGGTCGAAACGATGTTGAGGGAGTGGCCTCGCAAACTTCGAAAATCTCTATGATTGGGTGACATGGCACATATTCCAACCTCGCAGGAGAGGCGGGCGCAGGGGCGGGCGCGCCGCAAAGAGGTGCACCGGCAGGATCACGCCCGGTGGGATGTAAAGCTGCGACAGCACGATCCGGTGGCGCTGGTAGCGGAGTCGATGCGGGGGCGGGTGCCGGGGCTGGTGACGCTGAAGTACGAGCGGATGCTCGCGTCGCCGTTCGGGTTCTTTCGCGGAGCGGTGCCGGTGATGGCGGCGGATCTGGCACGGCTGCCGCAGACGGGTATCGTGAACCAGATTTGCGGCGACGCGCACGTGCGGAACCTGGGAGCGTACGCGGCGCCGGATGGGCGGCTGCTGTTCGACATCAACGATTTCGATGAGACGATTCGCGGGCCGTTCGAGTGGGATCTGAAGCGGCTGGCGACGAGCCTGGTGCTGGCGGCGCGGGAGACGTCCGCAGCGAAGGGGAAGAACAAAGACAAAGACGCCGAAGCGGCGGTGCTGAAGTTTGTGGCGAGCTATCGGAAGCTGATCGATACGCTGTCGAGGATGCCGGTGATCGAGGTGGCGCGATTCCAGGTGCATCGGCTGCAACGAATCTCGCCGGTGTCGAATGCGCTGCTGAAGGCGGAGCGGGCGACACCGCTGCACACGCTGGATACGCTGACGATAGCGACGAAGAAGGGACGCATCTTTAAGGAGGAAGCGCCGGTGCTGCGAAAGCTGACGCCACAACAGGCGCGGCCGGTGCTGGCATCTGTGAAGGCGTATCGGGAGAGCCTGCAGCCGGAGCGACAACATTTTCTGGCGCAGTACAGGCCTCTGGATGTGGCGTTCAAGGTGGTGGGGACGGGGAGCGTGGGACTGAGGGATTATTTGATTTATCTGGAGGGAAACGGGGCGCGGGATCCACTGTTTATCCAGGTGAAGGAGGAGCCGGGGTCGGCGTATGCACCGTATCTGCCGGGGCCGGCGACGAGCGCGGGACATCAGGGATGGCGGGTCGTGGAGGGACAGCGCGCGATGCAGTTCCAGTCGGATCAGTTTTTGGGGTGGACGACGATTGCGAACCGGGATTATCTGGTGCGGCAACTGAACGATCACAAGGGTTCGATTGAGATTGAGGATTTGGCGGGGCAGGGGCTGATCGATTACGCGGAGATGTGCGGCGAGCTGCTGGCGCGGGGGCATGCGCGGTCGGGGGACGGGTGTTTGATCGCTGGATACCTGGGGAATGGGGCGAAGTTTGGCGCAGCGATGGTGGAATTTGCCGAGGCATATGCGAACCAGACAGAGGCGGACTGGAAGGAGTTGAAGAGGAGCAGGTAGCAGGTAGCAGGTAGCTGGTAGCAGGTAGCTGGAAGCTGGTAGCCGGTAGCCGGGAGCCGGGAGCTGGACGTTGATGCATGCGAGAATCAGTGGCATGAATGAACTGGCACTGACGTTCAATGGGGACAGCGCGCACACGCCACCGTCGAACATTCTGGAAAACCTGCGCGAGGAGCTGGCACACCGCAAGATTGCGGGCGCTCCGCACACCATCTATGCCGAGGTGTGGCATGCGGCGTACTGGCAGCAGGTGATGCTGGGCCGGGTGCAGGGCAGGGAGACGCCGTCTCCGGAGCACAATTCGATGAGTTTCCCCGATGTGGCTGCCGAGCGGGCGGAGAACTGGGCGGGTCTGTGTGCGCGGTTCCTGCGAGGCGCAGAGGAGGCGGCGGCGATTGCGGATGGGGATGCGGAGTACTTGCAGAGGGTGGTGCGGTGTCCTGCACCCTGGAATCCGGCGCGGAGTATGACGGTGCGAGAGCAGCTGGAGAGCTTCGCCGCACACAACGCATATCATCTGGGACGGGTAGTGCTGTTGCGGCAGATGCTGGGGAGCTGGCCACCGCCGTCGGGAGGGCTGACGTGGTGAGGATTGGGGACTGGCCGCCCAGGCGGACTTTTGGAGCGGTGATGAGAGCACGAGGAGTCTTGTTGTTGAGTATGGCTGTTGCGGGGATGGTCTTAGTCGGCGCCCGCGCGCGGGTGGCGATGGCCGCAGGGGCCCAGACTGCCGATGCGACGGCGAGCGCAGACGATGAGGCGCGGGGCAAGGCATGGTGGGCGCATGTGCAGGTGCTCGCGGACGACTCGATGCGCGGTCGACAGACGGGGAGTCCGGAGTTTCTGCGGGCGGCAGGCTATGTGGTGCGGAGATTCAGGGAGTATGGGCTGGAGCCGGCGGGAGTGGGCGGAAGTTACTACCAGCCGGTGCACTTTATCGAGCAGTGGGTGGAAGCGAGTAAGTCGTCACTAAGTTTGGTGGTGGATGGGCGGGCGGAGCCGCTGGCGCTGGGGCAGGATGCGGTGCTGAGTTCGCGATCGCCGCAGCCGGCGACGGTGGATGCGGGGCTGGTTTTCCTGGGATACGGGCTGCATCTGCCGGATGCGGGATATGACGACTTCAATTCGGCGGAGGCGCCGGCGGAGTCGCTGAAGGGCAAGATTATCGTGGTGATCAACGGCGGGCCGGCGGATCTGCCGGGCGCGCTGAAGTCGTTTGCGCGGACAAGGCCGATGAGGAAGGCGATGCGGGACGCAGGCGTGGTGGGGATTGTGTCGATCCCGACACCGAAGTCGATGGATTTTGGCTGGGACCGGGTGGCATCGAGCGCGTCGCAGCCAGGGATGTGGCTGGCACCGGAGGCGGGCGACGATGCGGTGGCGCGGCGGCATCCGGCGTTGGAGGACGACGACCGACCGATGTTCGCGGCGACGTTCAATCCGGCGCAGGCGGAGAAGCTGTTTGCTGGGACGGGGCACACGTTCGCGGAAATGCTGGCGCTGGCGGATGCGCAGAAGCCGCTGCCGCGGTTCGATCTGAAGAAGCGATTGACGGCGACGGTGGCGACGGAGCAGGACGCGGTGGTGTCGCCGAATCTGGTGGCGAAGCTGGAGGGCACCGATCCGGGAGCGGGATTTGTGGCGGTGTCGGCGCATCTGGATCACCTGGGCGTAGGCGAGCCGATCCATGGGAAGACGATTTACAACGGCGCGATGGACGACGCGTCGGGTGTGGCGACAGTGCTGGAGACGGCGAAGGCGCTGAGTGCGGATGCGGACCGCGGGGTGCGGCCGCGGCGGTCCATTCTGTTTGTGATTTTCACGGCGGAAGAGAAAGGGCTGCTGGGATCGCGGTATTTTGCGGGACATCCGACGGTGCCGGAGGGGGCGATTAAGGCGGATCTGAACCTCGACATGTTCCTGCCGCTGTTTGCGCTGAAGAAGCTGCACGTGCAGGGGCTGGAGCAGTCGACGCTGGCGGACGATGCGCGACGGGTGGGCGAGGCGCACCACATCGTGATCGCGGGGGATCCGGAGCCGGATCGGAATTCGTTTATCAGGACGGATCAGTACAGCTTTGTGCAGGCGGGCGTGCCGGCGCTGGCGATGAAGTTTGGGTGGGAGCCGGGATCGCCGGAGTATCACATGTGGCGGGAGTGGCTGCGGGACCGGTACCACTCGCCCCAGGACGATTTGAGCCAGCCGGTGGATCTGGTGGCGGCGGCACAATTCAACGCGTTCTTTGCGGATCTGGTGCGGGAGGTGGCGAACGATCCGGCAGCGCCACATTATCTGGAGAGCAGTTTCTTCAGGAGATTTGAGACGGGGCGGTGAGGCGGACGAGTTTTGCGAGGGTCTCTGATATGAAAGTGGCAGCGCCAGCGTCGTCTGCCGGGTATTCCGGTACGCCGTTAGCGAAGAAGCTGGGGATCAAACCGAGGCAGCGGACGTGGCGTTGGAAGATGCCGGCCAGCGTGGCGGAGGAGATCGCGCGGAGCGGAGTTGAACCGCAGGTACTGAAAACGCCTCGGGCAGGTCTCGAGATGGCGCACGTTTTTGTGACGCGGAAGCAGGAGTTGGCCGAGCATTTGGTGCGGTTGCGGGGGCTGCTGGCGCCGGATGGGACGGTGTGGGTTTCGTGGCCGAAGAAAGCTTCCGGCGTGACGACGGACGTCACGGAGGATGGGGTGCGGGAGGTGAGCCTGCCGATGGGGCTCGTCGATATTAAGGTGTGCGCGGTAGACGCGACGTGGTCAGGGCTGAAGCTGGTGATACGGAAGAGCGAGCGAGGGCGGTAACAGAACGTCACCGCGTATCGTCATTTTCCCCGGGGGCGGCGCGGGCGCTGTTTGGCGGAGACGGACTTGATAATGAGTCGGCGGGGCTGAGCGGGGTCGATGTTTTTGGGGGATAGTTTGAGGGCCTGGGCGATGAGGTCCTGGACGGCGGGCGAGTCGAGCAGAGCCGGGGTTTCGAGGACGATGTGGCGGACCATGTTGCCGCTGCCGGCAAGGAGGCCTTCGGGATCGCGGAGGCGGGCGCCGTTGAGGAGGAAAAAGAGGCTGACCCAGCGCGGATAAAGCGCGATGGAGAAGATGGCGTCGGAAGTGCGCTCGGTGGGGCTGAATCCGATAGCCAGGGCGTTGTAGTTGTCGTAGACGAGCTCGACGGCGCCGGGGAGACGGGCACTCATTTTGCGGAGAGCGGCGCGGGCCTGAGCGGCGATTTCGGGGGAGTACTTATCGAGGAAGGAATCGAGCTGGGCGGAGGGAGAGGCGCTGGGGCGCGCGGCTGGTTTCTTCGCGGCTTTTTCAGTGCCGAGGGATTTGCGCGCAGACATGATGCGGGGATAGTAGCATCCCGGTTCACTGTTGTTGGCTAAAAGTGGACGCAGAAGCCCGCTGTGTGAGAGCGGTTTTTCGCGACGGTCCGAGGACCGACGACGCTATTTGCGCTTGAGGACCTTGCCGGTGCTGGCGTCGACGAAGGCAGCGTAGCCGGATTCCTTCGTGCCCCACATTACATACCAAAAGGGCACCTGGAATTTCCAGGTGTCAAAGATCGCAAAGGTCGAGAGTGGCTTGCCGGGATTTTTCTTCAGCCAGTCGGCGGCGTCGGCGGCTGCAGCGGTATAGGCGGCGTCGGAATCGATATTGAAGAGTGTGGTGTCGATGGGCATGGCATCGCGAGTTGCGCCGGCCCAGGGTTGTTCCAGGCCCTCGGCGACACCCTTGTCGATGTTGGGCGGGACGTCGGCAATCGAGTACGTGAAGGTCCGGAGCTGGTGCAGGCTGGACGAGGCGAAGACCGCCTCCCACATGGCCGCTTTGCCGGCATCATTTTTGAAGCCGGGGACCTCTTTAGCGGTCTCGCTGAGCACCACGACGTCGGGCGCCCAGCTATGCGCGCCCTTGTACATCGACCAGAAAGCTGTTTTGGCGGTGACCAGTTCCGGAGGAGCCGCGGGTTGGGCTGCGCTGGCCGACGGATTGGCGGGCGTGCTGGACGAATGCGAGCAGCCAGCCAGAAGCAGGACTGCAAAGGCAGTTACAGCTGCGGCATATTGCCTGAACCAACTGGTCATCGGGGTCCTCCACTCGCCTATTCCCGTTTGGCGTGGCGGGCGAAATTCTTCAGCGTCATTGTAGTACCACGTTGCGGCGGACGGAGATGTGAGGGGGGTCACAGGAACAATTTCGTTGGGCCGACTGCGGGGATGCGGGCGGACCACTGCGGTGAAGATCCTGAGGCGCAAACACAAAAAGCCCGCTCTCTCTGGAGCGGGCTTTTCGTTTACCTAGAATCGCCGGCAGCTATCCTGCCGGGACGGGAATTATGCCGGCGATCACCCAATCTCCCACACACTTTCGCGTGCAGTACCATCGGCCCAACGAGGCTTAACTTCCGTGTTCGGGATGGGAACGGGTGGAACCCTCGCGGTAAGGTCACCGGCAAACTTGAGGCGCTCAAGCGGGCGTCGGAGCCCGCTGCCGAAATCCTGAGCGCTTTGCGCGAAGGACCTCGTGCGACCTGAAGTCGAGCGACGCCTGGCGGGTGGTTTCTCCCGCGGCCGAGGGGTCCGGACAGTTTCTTCTTCGGATCAGGTCGGCAGACTGGCGTCACAACTTAGGGAACGAAGTCGATTGGGGGATACAAGGCGTGTGTTGAGCGCC
>JASHPM010000052.1 GCA_030038115.1 Acidobacteriaceae bacterium
ACGATGAGCGGGCGGAGCCGTACATCAGCCGGACGCCGAATTTGCGAAGGAGAATTCGCAGACTGCTCGATGCCCGGCCGGATCAGACGAAGCGGCTGCAGCTGGCGGGGCGAGTGGCGCGGATCGAGTACGCGCTGACAGGATCGGATTTCGAGGCGCTGCTGCGATTGTACGAAGCGTCGTGGGCCGCGTTTGGGGAACGGGCAAGGAAGAGGCTGCATCTGAGACCGCCGGCGCTGCTGCGGATGGCGGTCGAGAATGCGTATCCGCGCGTATATGTAACGAATCGCGTTACAAAAGCGGCGATGGAGGATCTGTATGGGCCATTTCCCTCGCGGGCAGCGGCGGAAAGGTTCAGCGAAGACATGCTCGACCTATTCAAGCTGCGGCGATGTGTGGACGATCTGGCGCCGGACCCGGCATTTCCGGGATGCGTGTACTCGGAGATGAAGAAGTGCCTTGCGCCGTGCTTCAAGGGATGCACGGATGAGCGCTATGCGGAAGAGGCCGCTGGGGTGCGGGCGTTCCTGCGGACGCGGGGTGCAAGTTTGGTGGAGGCTCTCAAGAAAGAGCGCGATGGGGCCTCGGAGCTGATGGAGTTTGAAAAGGCAGCGGAGCTGCACGCGAAGCTGACCAGGGCGGAAGCGGCTGCAGCGGAGGCGCCCGAGGCGGTGCGGCCACTGGCGCATCTGGATGGGGTGGTGGTGCAGGCAGCGGCCGAGGCGGAACACGTTGCGCTGTTCCTGCTGACGAAGGGATCTCTGCGCGGGCCGGCGCTGTTTTCGGTTCAGGGGATGCGGCATCCGAACGAGGCGGCTGGATCGACGTCGTTGTTTACACAGCCGGTTGGAGTGATGGAGGCGATTCCGCTGGAGGGCTCGGTGGTGACGGTGGCTTCGCGGGATGAACTGGAGCAGAGGCTGGAGAAGACGCTGGAAGAGCTGAAGCCGGATCCGGAACAGCGGCCCGGCGCGAGAAATCGCAGCGGCGGGGTTGCGGATTATCTGTGTCTTTTCAGCCGCTGGTTTTACCGGCCGCAGGCCAAGCGGGTGGGGGAGATTGTGTTTGCGGGAGAGGATGGGAAGGTTCCGGTGAAGGCTGTCCTGCGGGCGATTTCGCGGGTGTATCAGAGGCAGGGATGGGGGAACAGGGAATAGGGAGCAGAAGGCGCGATGCAGGCTGTCCTGCGCCGCATTGCTGTCATGACCGGCAGCGCATTTACGAACCCTGGACGCGGAGTAGCAGACCGCTGCCGCTCCGAATCTTCAGTTTGCCGGTCTTTGCGGAAAGACGGATGGTCCCCACGGGTGCGGTTCGTCCGGCATGGTCGATGGCGAGATTGTCGTAGCCATAGAGGCCGCAGGCATCGCTGGAGAAGAGCCACAGGGCCTGGGGCGCGTCGTTATTCGCGATGGCTGCGCGACACGGTGGGTTGGGGTTGAGCCGATCCAGGACGCCGTAGGGAACTGGCTCACCGACGGCAGTGATGCCCAGTGCGACCGGACCGCCTCCGCGATAGACCTGCTCTCCTCCGATCTGCTGGGTGGTGTACCAGGCGGGCGGCGTGCCCCGGTCCGGGCCTGCTTCCGGATCCTGCGCCTGTTCCACTTCCACCATGGAAGCGAGTGCGCGGAGGTTGGTGGTGAGCGGAATGCGCTGGTCGCGAACGAGCAAGGTGTCGAAGCGAACCTCGATGCAGGAGGGCATGACGCTAACGACGTGGCCCACCACGTGAGCGCCGCGATGAATGGGCGTGCCGGGAATGTTCTGCATCACGCTGGCGCGGATTTCCTGACCGGCTTTGGCCTTGGCGGCATTCAGTCCTGTGTCGAGCTGGAGGGGGAGGATGGTTCCGGCGGGAATCACGTTCTGCGCGGCAAGCGAGGATGCCAGCAGAAGGAGGAGGCCCAAAGAAGCGCGTTTCATGGGGATCACCTCACAGTCCTATAAGAGTAGACGGAGAGAGCCGGGAGATGTTCTGGTCGTGGTTATGCAGGCGGGGTTTTGCGGGCGCAAAAATGACCGGGGATCACGGGGACCCCCGGTGTTTGGGAGGACAACAAACTCAATCGGCGTGGACGAAGCTGGGCACGCCGGGACTCAGCCAATCTAAATTATTTTTCGGCTTCGAGAACAGCCACGCCATATCCGGGTAGATCGACGGCGCTGACTGCGGCGCCTTGCGCGCCGATGAGGTCGCGCATGGAGGTCGGCAGAGAGACGTGTTCATCGGTCGTGTTGTGGTTGATGAGGATGAGGACGGATTTGCCTGCGCCAGAGCGGCGGCAGACCTCGACGCCGGCTGGGACATCGGGAAGGATGGGTTTGACGCCTGCTTCATCGAGCAGGCGAGCGGTGAGCTTGTTGAGAGTATCCGCGTCGAGCCATGCGCCGACATAGGTGATGCTCCCTTTGCCAACGTTGCGCGTGATAATGGCGGGCTGATCGTCGAGCCAGCCATTGCTTTTCCCGTAACGCATCACGACTTTGGTCTCGGGGGACTGGACGCTGAGCTGTTCCGCCCAGATGTTGGCGGTGCCTGAGCCGAGGTCGCCGGTGACGGGAACGTTGTAGTCGAGCGCGTAAAACTGATCGACGCGACCACCAAGGAAAGAGGCCAGCGGACCCGGCTGACGCTCGGGCTGGAGCGCGTTGTACTCGTCCTTCATGGCGGAGCGGGGTCCGAGCAGCAGACGGCCGCCGTTGCGGACATACGCCATGAGGCGATCGGCTGTAGCCTGGGAGATGACGTTGAGGCCGGGCAGTTCAACGACTTTGTAGCTGTCAAGGGGCGCGTTGATGGAGATCATGTCGACGGCCTGGGACTGTTCGCGGAGCGGGCGGTAGAAGGCGATCATTTCACCGACGGGATCGAAGTTGGCGGAGTGGCGCTGGAAGGTGATGGCCCAGCGGCTGTCGTAGTCATTGACGAGGGCGACTTCAGAGTGGGGTAAAGTGCCGGCGATCTCGGGGCCGGCTTTGGCAAATTCCTCGCCTGTCAGGCGAATTTCGTCATAAACGGGGACAGGCGTGCCGTCGGCACCGACGAGTACGCCGTGGTATTCCTCCTGGCCGTTAGGGGCGCTGCGCCATTGCCAGTACTCCACAGTTTCGGCGCCGTGGCCGATGGCTTGCCAGGCCATGTCGCGGATTTGGCCCTTTTGCAGGGGCGTGTTGGTGCGGCGCCAGTTGACGAAGGCGGGCTCGGTTTCCATGACCCAGTAATTTTTGTTTTTGTAGCCGCGGGTGAGGTCGTGGGTTGCGCCATTCGAGACGTAGTCGTAGTGATCGGAGTCGATGTAGTCGTCCCATGCAGCGATGTCGAGGACGCTGTGGACGGTGTACTCATTGAAGCCGTCGAACCAGCCCATGGTGTTGGTGGTGATGAACTGGCGCGGATCGGCGTGGGAGCGGATGGCGGAGATTTGATTTTGGGAGTAGCCCTTCCAGGTGTCGCTGACGAAGCGCTTCCACTCGAGGAGGAGCGCGGGATTTTCGTTGTCCTCGCGGACGGGAATCTCGTCGAAGTCGTCGTAGGTCTGCGACCAGTAGGCGGTGGCCCAGTGGTGGTTGAGGTTGGCGATGGTGCCGTACTTCTTCTGGAGCCACTCATGGAACTGTTGTCCGGCGGAAGGGCCGAAGTCGGGTTCGGCATATTCGTTGTCCAGCTGCCAGCCGACGACGTTGGGATTGTGGCCGAAGCGGATGGCCATCTGTTCGGCGATGTCGTGGGCGAACTGACGGTATTTGGGATCAGTGAAGGAAAACTGCTGGCGGTTGCCGTGCTCGGCGCGGTGGCCGTTCTCATCGACGCGCAGGGTCTCGGGATATTTCGTGGTGAGCCACGCCGGCGGTGCGGCGGTGGGCGTGCCGAGGACGACGCAGATGTGGTGTTTTGCAGCAAGGGCGATGGCGCGATCGAGCCAGCCGAAGTCATAATGGCCTTCGGAGGGCTCCATGGAGCTCCAGGCGAATTCACCGACCCGGACGACGTCGATGTGCGCAGCTTCCATGAGGGAGAGATCTTTGTCCCATTGGGATTCGGGCCACTGCTCGGGATACCATGCCGCACCGAGGAGGAGCGGCGGCTTGTCCGGATAGTTGGTGGCCTGGCAATAGAGACGAGGGCTGGCGACGATGAGGAGGGCGGTGAGAACGTTTGCAGCGAGGCGGCACGAGATGCGCATTGCAGATCCTCGTTTCCAGTGGATCGGTTGATTTGGGCTGCCGGCGTTTGATATAGGCCGGAGACGCGCCAACACAGCAATCTAATCGGCGGCTGGGCGGGAAGCAAGGTACGGCGTTCCGGAGGATGGGACAGGGAAGTTACTGCGCGCGGAGCGATGGCGGCTTTGGGACGAGGCAGATGCGGGCGGAAAGGACGACGAGGGCGATCCAGAGCAGGTCCGCGCCAAGGAGGTGGGTCATCTGCATCCAGGTGGGAGCGAGGAGGGCGACGTCAGCGATGCCAAGCAGGTACTGGAGCGCGAGAAGGAAGAGGACTCCGGTGGCCAGGCTACGTTGCGAGGGTTGTCGAGCGGCGCGGACCAGGAGCCAGACGATGAAGGTCCCGGCGATGAGGCTGATGGCGGGATGGAACCAGCGGATTTGCAGGAGCCAGGAACTGCCGGCGGAGAAGTCCTGTGCGATGGCGGTGAGGAGATTGTGCGCGGGGTAAAGGGTGTCGCCGAGCGCGGCGAGGGAGCCGGTAACGCCGACGATGAGAGTGGCGATGAGGCTGGTGAAGGCGAGTCGCGGAGCGTGGAGGGTGAGGCTGCCGCGCATGGCGCCCTGGCGGGAGAGGAAGTGCGCGGTGAGGGCGAGAGCGGCGAGCAGGAGCAGAGTGTTAGTGAGGTGAAGCGAGAGGTAGACGGCCCGTGAGGGCGAGCGATCCTGCGCTGTATGGCCAAGGAGGACGAGGAGCGCGCCGAGGAGAGCTTCATTGAGGGTGAGGACGAGGACAGCGACGGCGCTGGCGCGAGCAAAGTGACGGCGAGGAGCGGCGGCGAACGCGAAGAAGACAAGGGCGAGGACAAGAATGAGGTCGATGCCGCTCGAGGCGCGGTGGGCGAACTCGATGAGGGTGGTGACGGCGGGGTGATGCTGGACGATGGTTCCGTTGCAAAGCGGCCAGTGATCGCCGCAGCCGGCGCCGGAGCTGGTGGCGCGAACGGCGGATCCCCAGACGATGACGGCGACGTTGTACGCGAGAACACCCCACGCGAAGCGGCGCAGGGCGCGCGGAGCTTGAGCGGTGGTTGAGTCTGCGGTTGGAATCGTCGCGGTCACGCGGAAGGTCCGAAGTTCAATTTTAGTCCTCGGAAGGTCCTGTGGCGGCGACCGGCTAGCGGCGTGCGGAGCGGGAGGATCTCGGTTTCATCTTGCGGCGCAGGGGGATGCACGAGGCCTCGTCGAAGAAGACGGCCGGAGAGACGTGAAAGCGTTTGGCGAGGCGCGCGATGTGACTGCGGGTGAACTGGCGCTTGCCGAGCAAAATG
>JASHPM010000391.1 GCA_030038115.1 Acidobacteriaceae bacterium
CGCGCGCGCCATCATCTGGCCCACGCCATGGAAGTCGTCCGCCAGCTCGACCCCATCGGCGTCGGCACCCGCGACCTGCGTGAGTGTCTGCTGGCCCAGGTCGAGGCTCAGAAGAAGGAATTCGAGTTGATCTTTGCCCGAACCGCGGCTGCCGGTCGTCCCGCCAACGGCACAACGGTCCCGAAGGTCTCGCAGCATGTTGTGCCCCCGCCGGAACCGGCCGCCGATCCTCACCCCACCGCGGCCCCGCATGGTGCGGCAGAGACAAACGGCCTCAACGGCGAAGGCGCCGGCTACCCAACCCATTTCGCCCCGCACGCCGCCGCCAACGGCAACGGCGCCCAACCGGAACCAGCCCATCCCGAGGAGGCCAGCCGCCCGCAAATCTTCGAGCTGGCCAGGCAGATCATCGATACACACATGCTCCTGCTGCAGAAGCGTGACCCGCGCGAGCTGGCGAAAGCCCTCGCCAGGACCGTCGAGGAGACGCAGCACGCCATCGACTTTATCCGCACCCTCGACCCGCGTCCCGGCCAGCGCTACAACCGCACCGAAGCCCGCCTCATCGAGCCCGACGTGGCCTTTGTCAGGCGCGGCGACGAGTGGGTCGTCGTGATGAACGAAGAGGATCTGCCTACGCTCCGGCTCAACCAGGGCTATCGTCGCCTGCTCACCCAGGAGGGCGCCGAGAAAGACGTTAAGGACTATGTCAAGGAGCGTTACCGCTCCGCGCTCCAGCTTATGCGCAATATCGAGCAGCGCAAGAACACCATCCTGCGCACCTGCGAAGCGATCGTGCGCCGCCAGGGCGAATTTCTGGAAAAAGGCGTCGACGCCCTCAAGCCCATGATGATCAAGGAGGTCGCCGAGGAAATCGGCGTCCATCCCTCCACGGTCAGCCGCGCGGTCTCCAGCAAATACGTCCACACCCCGCAGGGTGTCTACGAGCTGCGCTTCTTCTTTTCTGAAGGTGTCAATGGGCCGGAGGGCGCTGGCACGCCTCTCATGCTCCTCAAGAGAAAAGTCAAAAAGCTGATCGAAGACGAAGATCCGCGCAAGCCCCTCACCGACGATCAGATTGCCACCATGCTCCAGGCTCAGGGCATCGACGTAACCCGGCGCACAGTGGCAAAATACCGCGAAGACTTGCGCATTCCCAGTACCCACCAGCGGCGCGTCCGCGGCTAGGAGCCTGTTGAAAAACCCGCTGCGGCGCCGAGCGAGGCGCAATCGCATGTGATTGAATCACGGAGCCCGCACAAAATGTCAAACCTGCAACCGCTGCTGATCCGTTTTTCAACCAGTACGCCTGAGGCCAGTGCCGCGCGCTGCAACTGGTTTCCTGAACCCCGAATGTGCGCGAGGCCTCGGATGATATGAGACCAGTTCATTTCCCTTCAGACAGGAGCTTTCCCATGCAGGCTGAGTTCACAGGAAGGCAGCTAAGCATCACTCCCGCGCTGCGCAGGTTGGGCGATGAAGGCATTGAGCGCATCGCGAAGCTGTTGCCCAAAGTTGTCGGCGCGCATATCGTGCTGACTTCGGAAAAATATCGCAAAACCGCCGACGTCGCGGTCAAAATGCGGGCCGGCAAGATCGTCGGCTTCGCCGAGTCCAACAACATGGAGGCCGCTCTGCGCGAAGCCCTCGAGCGCGCCGAAACCCAGGCCATCCGCTACCGCAAACGCTGGAACGCCATCAAGCGCCAGCCCAAGGATGAGAAGCTGCCCCACGAAGTCATGCCGGTCCGCCCGCGCAAGGCAAGCCGGACCCGTAAAGAAGAGGCCGAGCCGCGCACCGTCGAAGCCGCGGACAGGTCCAACGGCAAGCGCTCCTCCAGAATCATGGTCCCGGTCACGGTCCATACCTTTCCCGCCACCCGGCCCATCCCGGAGCCGCACGTCGTCCGCTCCTCGGACTCTGTCGCCATCCGCCCCATGACCATCGAGGAAGCTGTCAAGGAAGCCGAGTTCCGCGACCGCGACGTCTTCGTCTTCCGCAACAACGAAGGCACCGTCTGCGTCCTGCATCGCAAACGCGACGGCAAAATGGAGCTCATCGAAGCCCCATGAATGCCAGGTTACAGGGCACAGGTTACAGGTCACAGATTTCGGATTACGGTGTTCTCGGTCTGTAACCTGCAACCTGTCACCCGTAACCTGTTCTCACACATCCTCGTCCAGATCCAGTTTCCGAATCGCCTCATCCAGCGCTGCCTGCGCTTCCTTGCGCGCCTGTTCGAGAACCGATCGGTCCTTGCGCAGGATCAACAGCTGATCCTCATCCGCATTCATCTCGCCTGCGTAGCGCCGCGCCAGCTCCCGCTCCTCTGCGCTGTCCTTCAGCCCCACCAGGTTATCGTGCAGCCGCTTGGAATCCGCCTCCACGCGCTCGATGTCCTGCTGCTTCGCATCCATCTGCGTGTCCAGGTCGTGCACCTTCGCCCGCGCTGCCAGCACCGGAGCCAGCGCCTGCTCCACCGCCGCGCGATTCCCGCTCCCGGTCAGGATCACCTGCAGCTGATCGTCCTGGATCCCCGTCAGCTGGTACCGCAGAGCCCCGGTATGCGCCTGGCCCACGTGCAGCCGCACCGTCTCTCCCGGCTGCGTAACCACGCTGAACCGGTAGAACGACGCCGATGTCTCGACGGGCTTTGTCTCCGAGGTGAGCTTCCACCCATCCTGCACCGGGTGCTCCACGATTACGTTGCGTGCATCGGACGCCGCGTTGTGCACCACGTACGTCACCTCGCGAATCTCCTCGTTGCGTTCCGTCAGATAGCCGTCGTGTACCGTCAGGTGGCGCAGATGCGTCGAGTAAAGATGCCCCTCCGTCGTCACGTGCACCGCCTGGTCGACTGCGTAGGAGAGCAGGCGCTTCTCTCCCGCGTGGATCGGGTCCGTCAGCCCTTCGCCCGCGAACTCCCCGTTCTCGAAAATCGAGAAACTCCCGCGGTCCAGCGTCTCGTTGCCGGAGTTGGTTAGCCACAGCGTCCGCAGCGGCACCGGATCGTTGGCGTTATACAACGTCACCCGCTCCGCCTGCACGTTGGTCTGCAGAACCGGCACCAGCGCCGACTCGTTTTTGTGAATCGTCACCGGCTGCGCCAGCGTGTATTCAAAATAATCGTCGAATTTAGCCGAACTGGCGCTGCCCGTCTCGTCCTGAAGACCGGCGATTCTCCCTCCCCCATACCCACCGCCTGAGCCGGAGACGATACCGCCCATAATGCCGCTGACAACGCCACCGGCAACGTTGGAGCCGG
>JASHPM010000392.1 GCA_030038115.1 Acidobacteriaceae bacterium
CTGGTGGTGGTTCCCTGGTGGGCGGTGTGGCCCTTCGAGACGCTGGTGATCGCGAAGACGCACTTGAAGTCGCTGCTGGACTTTGGCGATGCGGAACGGGACGCGCTGGCCGGCATTCTGAAGCAGCTGGCCACGCGCTACGACAATCTGTTTGAGACGAGCTTTCCCTACACCATGGGCTTCCACCAGGCGCCGACAGATGGCGAGGCCCATGAGGAGTGGCATTTTCACGCACACTTTTTCCCTCCGCTGCTGCGGTCGGCGACGGTGCGGAAATATATGGTGGGGTTCGAGATGCTGGGTATGCCGCAGCGGGACATCACGCCGGAGACCGCGGCGGAGCGGCTGAGGTCACTGCCGGCGATGCATTTCACGGAGCCTTGAAGAACAGCGTTCGCCTGAACCCAGGTAACATGCATTTCCAAAATGGGAATCTGGGATTCCAGGGTGAGCCCGCTGGCGAAATCCTGAGCGAGCGCAGCGAGACGAAGGACCTCACTTCACGCGTCGTTTGGCCGGGAAATGGTGAGCCCGCTGGGATTCAAACCCAGGACCCACGCCGTACCACCCCGTCGAGCCAGAAGCGGGCTCGCCGGGGACCCCGGATTGGATGTTTTCATGGTGAGCCCGCTGGGATTCGAACCCAGGACCCACACCGTACCACCCCGTCGAGCCAGAAGCGGGCTCGTCGGGGACCCCGGATTGGATGTTTTCATGGTGAGCCCGCTGGGATTCGAACCCAGGACCCACGCCTTAAAAGGGCGTTGCTCTACCAACTGAGCTACGAGCTCACGACTGTTTCCAGGTTAACACAGCAAATCCTGCCCCTCGGCGAGCCTCTCCGTCCGCAGGCGAGGCAGGGTTCCAGGACCTGTTGTTCAGCTGCGATCGCCCCTGTCGTAACGGTACTGGCGTTACTGAAGAGGAATGGTTCTGGAGAGCTCTAAAGGTTTATCTTAGTTGAACTTCTACTCTTTGAGCTGATTTAGGACAGCAATCGGATTTAACGCACGAGGAAACCGGCATCCAGCGAAAATCGCAGAAGCGAGCACGGCTGGGGCAGCCGACGATAACAGCGAAGGTTTATTGCATCGCATTTTCCCGGTCCGGCACGGCGATAAGGTCCGGGGCTACGTCTGCCAACAGTAACAGTCCATTCATTAGCGGGTTCTTGCGGTTCGACGAACGGGCGAAGGTGAAGGCGCATGAAGCAGGAGCAGGACGACAGAGACGCCCGGAATCCGGAAAACAGCGATCAGGCGGACGACGTCGCGACGCTCTACTCCTGGGCGAACCTGCACGGAGCCAAGTATCGGGATTTCAGCGCATCGCGCCAGGCAGTGCGCGCGCAGATGCGTCAGCGCACCCTGGGAGAGCGGGCCAGGCTGGCCCGTGAAGAAGCCCAGACCGCGCCGCCGCCGCGGGAAGTGGGTCTGCGCTGGGAAGACCTGCTGCCGGGAGGGGGCAGACCAGCGGCTGCAACAGGCCCGGTTCGTCACGAGATTCCACCTGAGCCGCGGTTTGAAAGCCCCGCGGAACCGGAGCGGAGGCCAGGGGCGTTGCCGCCTCCTGAGGCTGCTCCTTCACCACGCTATGGTTTGACAGGCGCCCCGTATTTCCGCGAAGAGGTTGCCGGAGAGCAGCGCATTGCCGGCGGGAGGGTGACCGACCGCGAAGAGGGGCCGCCGGTACGCCCGGCATGGCTGGCGGAACGGGAATCGCCGCCCGTACAGCTTCCGGGGACGGAAACGCCGCAGCAGTCGCGGGAGCGGGCGGCGCGCTGGTATGCGCTGCGCGGAATTTTTGGCCGGAGCCCGGAGGAGACTCGGGCCGAGCGCGCCGAAGGCCTGGCTCCGGTACTGACGGTCTTTTCTCTGGCGGGCGGAGTGGGGAAGACCAGCCTGGTAGCCGCGACAGGCCGCGCCCTGGCGGCGCGCGGCGAACGGGTGCTGCTGACCGATACCTGCTCTTTTGGGATGCTGCCGTTTTACTTTGGAGCCCGCGAGATCAAGCCGGGGGTAGTGCGCACGTTCAGCGGCGGGACCAGCGATCCGCCCATTCGCGTGCTGACGCTCGATCTGGAACAAGAGAGCACGGACCCCGAACTGCTGCGGCGAGAGGTGGCGCGGGGCGCTCAGGATGCGAGCCGGGTGCTGATCGATGTGGCGACCGGGTCGGCGGCGATGCTGCGGCAGGCGCTGCGGCTGTCGCCCACAGTGCTGGTGCCGGTGGTTCCGGACATGACATCGGTGGTGACCCTGCAGTCGCTGGAGTCGTTCTTTCGCAGCCAGGAAGGCAAGAGTGGCAGGTTCCTGCAGGTCTGGTACGTGCTGAACCAGTTCGATCCGTCTTCGCCGCTGCAACTGGATGTGCGGGAAGTGCTCCGGCAGCAGCTGGGTGAGAGGCTCCTGCCCTTCGCCATCCATCGCAGCCCGGCGGTGAGCGAAGCGCTCGCGGAAGGCATGACCGTGATCGACTATGCGCCGAATTCGCCGGCGGCCGAAGACATCGTGAGTCTGGTCACCTGGATCCGCAACACGTCGGTTGCGGTGAGCGCGGCACATCGCGGGATGCGCTGGAGCGAGCGATGACCCAGTCCCAGATCTGGGAGGGCTTCGAATCGGGACATGGCCCGTTCTTCCGGCTGTTGCGCATCGTTCTCATCGCGTTTGGGATTGTCGCGCTGTTCTTTTTCGGATCGCTGTCGCTTTCGTGGCCGCAGCAGGCGGTGCTGGGGCTGCTGATCCTGCTGTTATGCGTCTGGCTCAGCCGGGTTTCCGATTCCTATCTCATCACACTGACCCTGATGATGCTGTCGATGTTTGCCACCTTCCGCTATGGGTGGTGGCGAGTGAGCTCGATCATCTCGTTCTTCCAGGACCCCGGCACAAGATGGGGGCCGGTGGATGTGTTCTTTATCCTGCTGCTGCTGGGCGCCGAGGCTTACGCGTTCGCCATTCTCTATATGGGCTTCCTGCAGACGGTTTGGCCTCTGCGGCGCGCGCCGGTGGCGCTGCCTGACGATCCCGACGACTGGCCGGAAGTCGACCTGCTGATCCCCACCTACAACGAGCCTCTGAACGTGGTGCGGTACACCGCGCTGGCGTCGCTGAACATCGACTGGCCGGCGGACAAGCTGCACGTGTACATCCTCGATGACGGGAACCGTGAGGAATTCCGGGAATTCGCGGTGGAGGCGGGCATCGGCTACGTGACGCGCGGCGACAACCTCCAGGCCAAGGCCGGCAACATCAACAACGCGCTGAAGAGCATGTCCGCGCCCTACGTGGCGATCTTCGATTCCGATCACGTGCCCACGCGCAGTTTTCTGCAGATGACGATCGGATGGTTTCTGAAGGATCCGAACCTCGGCATGCTGCAGACGCCGCATCATTTCTATTCGCCGGATCCGTTTGAGCGGAATCTGGGGCAGTTTCGGGTCATCCCGAATGAGGGGGAGCTGTTCTACGGAATCGTGCAGGACGGCAACGACTTCTGGAATGCGGCTTTCTTCTGCGGGTCGTGCGCGGTGCTGCGGCGCGAGGCGCTGGACGAGATCGGGGGAATCGCAGCAGAGACGGTTACAGAAGACGCGCATACCTGCCTGCGCATGCAGACACGCGGGTGGAACACGGCGTACATCAACATTCCCCAGGCCGCGGGACTGGCCACGGAGCGGCTGTCGGCGCACGTAAAGCAGCGCATCCGGTGGGCGCGCGGAATGATCCAGATTCTGCGCATCGACAATCCTCTGTTCGCGCCGAACCTGACCCTTCCACAGCGGCTGTGCTACTTCAACGCGATGACGCACTTTTTGTATGCTTTGCCGCGGCTGATTTTCCTCACCGCGCCGCTGATTTACCTGATCTTCGGATTCACCAATGTGCCGGGGTACTGGATCGCGATTCTGGCCTACGCGCTGCCCCACCTGACGCTGTCGAGCGTCACGAACAGCCGTATTCAGGGGTACCATCGTCACTCGTTCTGGAACGAGATTTACGAGACCGTGCTCTCGCCGTATATTCTGCTGCCCACGCTGACG
Source organism: Acidobacteriaceae bacterium (assembly GCA_030038115.1). Classification (GTDB taxonomy): domain Bacteria; phylum Acidobacteriota; class Terriglobia; order Terriglobales; family Acidobacteriaceae; genus Palsa-343. The sequence goes on from JASHPM010000392.1 coordinate 4,043, forward strand.
GCGCTGTTCAATCCGAAGCTGGGCAAGTTCAACGTCACCAGCAAGGGCGGCCTGGTGACGCGGACGTTTTTCGACGCGCGCATCGCGCAGCCGTTCATTGTGCTGCTGGCCTTCAATGCGCTGGGACTGCTGATGGTGATCCCGCGCTTCCTGCATGTTCCCGGACTGGGGTGGCTGTGGGACGGGACCCATCCGGGCACCATCATCACCAACGCGCTGTGGACGGCGTTCAATATTGTGATTCTGAGCGTGTGCATCGCCGTGGCGCGCGAAGCGCGTCAGACGCGGCAGCATGTGCGCATCAGTTTTGCGGCTCCGGTGCGGGTGCATCTGGCCGACGGAAGGATCGTGCCGGGGCAGACCATCGATGTTTCCAGCGGCGGCCTGGCGATGGAGCTGCTGGAAGGCATGTACGCGAATCAGGGCGATTCGCTGAAGGTGATCTTCCCCCTGCGGACAGGAGATGCCGAGCTGCCCGCGACCGTGGTGGGGCTGGCCAACGGCGTGTTGCGGATGCAGTTCGAACCCCTGACGGTGCCCGAGGAAGAGATGCTGACCATGGTCCTGTTCTCGCGGGCCGATTCGTGGCTGGGGTGGGGCGAATCCCGCGAAGTGGATCAGCCGCTGCGTAGTCTGGGCCGCATCATTCGCATCGCGTATCGCGGACTGGGAATGGCCTTCGCTTCGGCGATGCCCAGGCGCAATGGGCGACGCAAGCGAGGGACGGTGCCGGCGGAGAGTCTGATCTTCGTGCTGGCGCTGGGGCTGGCTGCATGGGCAGCGACGGCGAAGGCGCAGACGGCGGCCCCGGACGACATGGCAGCTGCCGCCTCGGCGAACGCTTCAGCTGCGGCGCCTGCTCCGGCGCAGGGCCCGCCGCCGCCGGGCAGCTTCCGGAC
>JASHPM010000393.1 GCA_030038115.1 Acidobacteriaceae bacterium
CCGCGTAACAGTAGGAATCATCCGCGATAGAAGCGCTTTCCGCTATACCACTTAAGATAAGAATGCAGTAACTCAACCCATGACAAAACGGGTGATTTGCCCACAGTAACTGCCCCGATTTTGAACAGAAACGCCCGCAGTCCATCCACGGAATCCTCGCAACACGCGCGCGTCCGTCCTTGCTTGTCTGCGGCCTCCAAAGTGCGCATGGAATCACGAACTGCGAGCCTTGCGTGTATAGTTCGGCCATTCCCTGTTTCGTTACAAGAACGCTATGAACCGGCTCACTGTTGCTGTCGTGCTGTTCACTTCGCTCTCCTCCGTCCTGGCGCAAACCGCCGTATCGAAGCGCACGCCAACCATCGATCAATCTCTCGAGATGCGCAGCGTGTCTGCCCCGCGTATTGCGCCCGATGGACGCCATGTCGTCTATGAGGAGTCGCGGACGAATTGGGAAGCGAATGCCTTTGAGACCGACCTGTGGCTGGCCGATGTGGCGACCGGCGAGACCCGGCTGCTGACTCTCGCTGCCAAAAGCTCGACCGATGCCGCCTGGTCCCCGGATGGACGATGGATTGCGTTTCTCTCCGATCGCGTTGCGCCCCTGCCCGAATCTCCCGCGAGCAAGAGGCAGGTGTATGTCCTGCCCGCCGATGGCGGCGAGGCGCAGCAGCTGACCAAAATGGAGAACGGGGTCAATGCCTTTGAATGGGCGCCGGATTCGAAGAGGATCGCGTTGTCGGCCCAGGCGCCTGACGCGAAGGCGATGAAGGACCGCAAGGACACGTTTGGGGATTACCACGTCATCCATGCGGATTATTCGATGGTGCATTTGTGGGTGGTGGATGTGCCGCAGACGGATGCGGCGGGACGAACCCCCGCGCCGGGCGATCCCAGCCTGCTGACCCCGGGTGAGGCCTTCAGCGTGGGAAGTTTTTCGTGGTCGCCGGACGGATTGCGCATCGCCTTCAGCGCAGCGCGCGATCCGGACCTGATCTCGTCGTTTTCCAGCAAAATCTATGCCGTCACGGTTGCCGACCAGAAGGTAACGACGATCGTCGATACGCTCTCACCGGACACCAATCCAAAGTGGTCGCCGGATGGCACGCAGATCGCCTTTGAGACCGCGAACGGCAGCGAGAACTTCTTCTATACCGACCGGCGCATTGCTGTGGTGCCTGGCGACGGCGGAACCCCGCGGGTGCTCACCATGGGTTTCGATGAAGACCCTGCCCTCCTGCGCTGGGGGCCGGACGGGATCTATTTTTCGGCCCTGAACAAGACGGCTTCGGCGCTGTATCTGCTGGATGTGAAAACGGGCGCGGCGAAAAAGATCGAGATGCCCGGGACAGACCTGGCGGGCAATTTTACTTTCTCGAAGGACTTCACGCAGGTGGCGTATCGGGGCGCGGGTGCGAATCACTACGCGGAGATTTATGCGGCAACGCTCGGCAGCGGTTCGCCCGTGCAGTTGACCCACGCCGGCGAGCAGTTGAAGGACTTCGACATAGCGAAACGCGAAGTTGTGCGGTGGAAGTCGGGCGATGGGACGCTGGTCGAGGGCGTTCTGATCAAGCCGGCCGACTTCGATGCAAAGAAGAAGTATCCGTTGCTGGTGGTGATTCATGGAGGCCCAACCGGGATCGATCTGCCGGCGATCGCAGCGGATCGGACTATCCGATTGAGCGCTGGGTGGCGCGCGGGGCCCTGGTGCTGCGCCCAAACTACCGTGGGTCTGCGGGCTATGGGGAGAAGTTTCGCTCGCTCAACGTTAGGAATCTGGGTGTGGGCGATTATGCGGACGTGATCTCCGGCGTGGATTACCTGATCGCACAAGGCTATGTGGATCGGGACCGTGTGGGTGCAATGGGCTGGAGCGAGGGCGGCTATATTTCGGCATTTATCACCTGCTCCAGTGACCGCTTCAAAGCGGTGAGCGTAGGCGCGGGCATTTCGGACTGGATGACCTATTACGCAAACACCGACATAACCCCATTCACCCGGCAGTATCTGCAGGCCACGCCGTGGGACGATCCGGCGATCTATGCGAAGACCTCGCCCATCACCTATATCGCGAAGGCAAAAACGCCCACCCTCATCCAGCAGGGCAGCGCCGACAGGCGTGTGCCGGTGGCCGACAGCTTCGAACTGCGCCAGGCCCTCGAAGATAAAGGCGTGCCCGTGAAGATGGTCCTCTATGACGGCTTCGGACACCCCATCGACAAGCCGAAGCAGCAGCGCGCCGTGATGGAAGAGAACGAGAACTGGTTTGACCACTACATCTGGGGCGATCCGCTCGCGCCGTCGTTGACGCCCATCGTGAAGCCCTCCAAACCATGATCCCGCCCCCAGCTTCCCGCTTCCAGCTTCCCGGTTCCTGCTTCCAGCTCTCCGCTCCCCGCTCCCCGCTCCCGGCTGGTCTCTCCCTGCCTTTCCTCCTATTGACATTCTGTAGGTCTCCACGGCAGACTCGTATAGCCGCTCGATAGGAGTACCAGGAGACGCAGCATGCGCCTCGCATCCCGCTTCCGCAGCCTCATCCGCAACCTGTTCCACAAGCAGGCGGTCAATGACCGCCTTGACGCCGAAGTCCGCGCCTATGCCGACCTCCTGGCCGACGAAAAAATAGCCGCCGGCCTGTCTCCTTCCGAAGCCCGCCGCAAAGCTCTCGCCGAAAGCGGCGGCATCGAGCCGATCAAGCAGGCCGTCCGCGACCGCCGCGCCGGTGTCACCCTCGAGATCTTCGCTCAGGACGTGCGCTACAGCCTCCGCCAGCTGCGCCGCAGTCCGGCATTCGCCGCCCTCGTCATCCTCACCCTTGCCGTCGGCATCGGAGCCAACACCGCCATCTTCAGCTTCGTCAACTCCGTTCTCCTGCGCCCCCTCCCCTACCCCGACGCCAATCGCCTCGTCACCATCCTCGTCGGACTCGGCTCCTCCGCCAGCCGCGCCCCCGCTTCCCGGTTTCAGCTCTTCCAGATCCGCCAAATCTCAAAGCAAATGGATCAGGTCGCCGGCATCTGGACCACCAACGGCGATCTCCCCGGTAACGGCAGCACCGGCAACAACGCCGAACAGGTCAAAGTCGGCGTCATCACCTCCAATTTTTTGCAGCTCCTCTGCCCCCGTCCCGCGCTCGGCCGCTTCTTCGGCCGCGAAGATGACGACGCGCAGCAAGGCCCCCAGACCATCGTCATCTCCCACGGACTCTGGGCCCGCCGCTTCGGCTCCGACCCCTCCATCATCGGCCGCGCCATCCGTCTCAACCGCGGCTCCGCCATCGTCGTCGGCGTCCTTCCGGAAAATTTCCGCATCCTTCTCCCTAACGACTCCAATATCCCCACGAATGTCGACGTTTTCACCGACGTTCCCATCGACCCTTCTGATCCCGCCGGACCCGGATTCCTTCACCTCATCGGCCGCCTGCGCCCCGGCAGCAACGCCGCCCGCGCCCAGTCCGAGATGAATTCCGTCGCCGTCCGGATCAACGCCATGGCCGCCAAAACCTCCGTCGATAACCTCAGCCTCTTCGTCTATCCTCTCCAGGCCGACGATGTCCGCGAAGTTCGCCCCACCCTCCTCCTCCTCTTCGGCGGAGTCGCCTTCGTCCTGCTCATCGGCTGCGCCAACATCGCCAATCTCCTCATGGCCCGCGCTCGCCAGCGCCTGCGGGAAACCACCATTCGCGCCGCGCTCGGCGCATCGCGCTCCCGGCTCGTCCGCCAGTTCCTCACGGAGAGCCTGCTCCTCGCCATGCTCGGGGCCATCGCCGCCCTCGGCCTCGGCTGGGCCGCGGTTCGCGCCATTCTCGCCGCCCGTCCACCCTCCCTCGCGAATTTCACCCAGGTCACGCTCGACTGGCGCGTTCTCGCCTTCACCTTCGCCGTCGCCATCTTCACCAGCGCCCTCTTCGGTCTCGCGCCCGCCCTCGCCGTCCGCCGCCTCGACCTCACCTGCAACCTCAAAGACTCAACCCGCCAGTCCGGATGGCGCCGCCGCCACTGGACCAGCCTTCTCGTTTCCGCTGAAGTCGCCCTCGCCTTCGTGCTTCTCCTCGGAACCGGTCTGCTCATGCGCACCTTCGTCAACATCCTGCGCGCCGACCCCGGCTTCCACGCCGATAACGTCTATGCGTTCCGCATCTCCCGCCCCGGCTGGACCATGCTTCATCAGCTCCAGCAAAGTCTCACCGCGCTCCCTGGCGTTAAATCCGTCGCTGCCGTTTCCCATCTCCCCCTCGACGACACCGGCAACTGGTACGACTTTTACTGGAAGGAAGGTGCGCCCCTCGAACAGCAGAACACCGTCATGGCGGATGACCGCTCCATCATGCCCGGCTACTTCGCCACCATCGGCGCAACCCTCCTCGCCGGCCGCGACTTCACCGACTCCGACGACGCCTCCCACCTCCACGTCGCCATCGTCGACGACGTCCTCGCGCACCAGCTCTGGCCCGCCGGCGGCGCCATCGGCAAAAAGCTCAATATTTCGGATTCCCCGTCAGGCCCCTATCAATTCCAGCGCGACTCGGTCGTTATCGTCGGCATCGTTCGCCACATCCAGTGCCATTCCCTCACTGCCATCGTGCGTCCGCAGATTTACGTCCCGTTTCAGCTCGCGCCGCGGCCCATGTCCGTCGTCGTCAGCGCCTCCGGCCCCGTTCCCAACCTCGCATACGTCGCCCAGAAGCAGGTCTCGCTCCTCAATAAAGATCTCGCCGTCTCCCACGTCGAGCCGCTCACCGCCCTGGTCGACCGCGCCCAGGCGGAAAGCCGTTTCGCCTCGCTCCTCGCCACGCTGCTTTCCTTCGTCGCGCTCCTGCTCGCCTGCATCGGCATCTACGGCGTGCTCTCGTATTCGGTCGCCCAGCGCACCACCGAGATCGGCATCCGCATGGCGATCGGCGCCCCGCGCGCTCAGGTCATGAAAATGATCCTCACCGACGGCCTCGCCTGGGTCCTCCCCGGACTCCTCGCCGGCTTCGTCCTCTCTCTGCTCGTCACGCCCCTGCTCGCGCGCCTCCTCTTCGGCGTCGAGCCCGGCAACGCGGAAAACTACGCCCTCATCGTCGCGGTTGTGCTGCTGGTCAGCGCCCTCGCCGCCTTCCTCCCCGCACGCCGCGCCATGAACATCGATCCCCTCACCGCTCTCCGCTACGAATAAACGGAGCGCGCCAGGTTTTCGCTACCGGCTACTGGCTGCCTCTCGCCTCTCACTCCATCCGCAGCGCCTGCATCGGTTCCACATA
>JASHPM010000394.1 GCA_030038115.1 Acidobacteriaceae bacterium
GGCGAAAGCTGTTCGTCCGCCCGGTGTACCGAACAGGTTCCGGAAAAATCGGAAGCTGAGGCTGTTCAGGCCAAAGAGGGCGAGGTCCAGGCTCTTGTCCCACCGGTCCGTGTGGATGACGGCGGGCAGCCTGGCTGGGAGCCGGCATGGGAGCTGACGCTCGGCCTTCGCTATCAGGCTTCCGTCTTCCGTCTCAAAGACGACCTTCGTATCTAAACCTCTCGGCGTGTCGCGCGATGTCTCTGCGCGCCTGCGCGCCGGTCTGTCCGGCTCAGTGCGCGCACCACGGCCCTTTCACACTGAGAGGAGTCTCGCAATGAAAGCGAAAATTATTGCTCTGGCCGCCACGTCGCTGTTCTCGCTGTCCGTACTGGCGCTGACCGGCGCGTCCTGTTGCACATCGGGCGCGAAGTGCTGCCCGGGAAGCTGCTGCGGCGCGAGTTGTTGCCAGGGACAGTCATCGTGCTGCCCGGGCAATTGCTGCGGTCACAAATAGCAAACAGCAGCCGGCAGCCGGTAGCCGGCAACCGGTAGCCACACAATACGAAACACAAACGGACACTTCGCGTCGTTCGGGGCGCGAGGTGTCCTTTTCATTTGCGGTCGAAGCGCAGCTTGAGCGCGAGAATGGCCAGGGAGAGCGCCAGGGTAACGGCGTTCGCCAGCGTGACAGGCACGGAGTGGATGAAGATTCCGTAAAGCAGCCAGAGAAAGGTGCCCAGCGAGAAGATCAGGAACATGGTGAGCGAGATTTCGCGCGCGCTGCGCAGCTGCCAGACGCGTATGAGCTGCGGGACGAAGGCGACGGTGGTGCAGACCGCGGCGATGAGTCCGATGGCGTTGACTGCGGAGCGGGCGAGGGTCATAGGGCCTTGCTGTGCAGGAAGAAGTAAATGGCGATGGCAAAGCCGAGGACGATGATGATGGGCCGCAGGATGCGGTCGCTGATGCGCCGCGCGTTGCGCGCGCCCGTGTAGCCCCCGGCGGCGCAGGCGATCATCATGAGCCAGCAGAAACGCCACTCCACCGCGCCGCCGACGATGAAGGTGATGGCGGCGACGGCATTGGCGACGGTGGTAATGACGACTTTGAGGGCGTTGATCTCCGCGATGCGCTCGACGCCGCAGAGGGCGAGCGCGGTCATGGTCAGCAGGCCGGCTCCCGCACCGAAGTAGCCGATGTAGTACGTCGTGGCGAGCAGGGCCAGCAGCAGAGGGATAAGCGCGACGGGGTGCCGATGCTCAGGGTGGGCGGCGTGATCCTCCAGGCGGCGGCGAACCATGCGCGAAACGGGACCGCTGACGGCAAAGCTGGTGGAGCCGAGGAGAAACAAATACGGAACCAGGCGCAGGAAGGAATTTTGACTGCCGCGGAGGAGGGTGAGCGCGCCCAGGAGACCACCGATGAACGCCACCACAACTACCGGAATCAGGAGGCGGTAGTTTTTGCGGAGGTCTTCGCGGTATCCGGCGATGGAAGTGAGTTGGCCGGGCCAGAGAGTGACGGTTCCAGTGGCGTTGGCCTGGATGGGCAGCAGGCCGACCTTGATGAGCGAGGGAAATACGAGGAAGCTGCCGCCGCCGGCGACCGAGTTGACCACACCGCCGAGCAGGGCGGCGAATGCGAGAAAAATATAGCGGAAGAAGGTAAGGTGCACTGGGAACAGGGTACAGGTTGCAGGTTGCAGGTTGCAGGTTGCAGGTTACAGGTTGCAGGTTGCGGGTTGCGGGTTGCAGGTTGCAGGTTACAGGTTGAAGGTTGCAGGTTGCGGCGAGAAGCGCTAGCGGCGCATTTCCGGCGTGGCGGCCACCAGCTGGCGCGTGTAATCCTGGCGCGGGGTTTCGCACACCTGATCGCGGCTGCCCAGCTCGACGAGCTGGCCGCGGCTGAGGACGGCAATGTTGGTGGAGAGATAGCGTACCAGCGGCATGGAATGCGAGATGAAGAGGTAGGTGAGAGCGAATTCGCGCTGCAGGTCGCGCAGCAGGTTGACGATTTGCGCGCCAACGCTGACGTCCAGAGCGGAGACGGGCTCATCGAGGACAAGCAGCTCGGGGCGCAGGGCGAGCGCGCGCGCGATGTTGATGCGCTGACGCTGGCCGCCGGAGAACTCGTGGGGATAACGGCGCATGGCGGAGTCGTCGAGGCCGACCTGGCGGAGCAGTTCCTGGCAACGGCGGCGGCGTTCGGCGCCGGAGTGGTTTTCATGGATGACGAGGGGCTCGGTAACGATTTGCTCGATGCGCATGCGGGGATTGAGCGCAGCGTAGGGGTCCTGAAAGACGGGCTGCATGCGGCGGCGCAAAGAACGCAGCTTGTTTTGGGGGACACCGGTAACGGGCTGGCCCGAGAAGGAGACGTTGCCGGAGGTGGGCTCGACGAGGCCGAGGACCATGCGGGCGATGGTGCTCTTGCCCGAGCCGGATTCGCCGACGAGGCCGAGGGTTTCGCCGCGCTCGATCGCAAAGGAGACGCCGTCGACGACGGGCGGGGCGGTTTTTCCGCCATAGGTTTTGCGAAGATTGCTCGCGACCAGCAGGGGCATCGTCGGACCTTGTCATTACCTTATAGGACGGCGGCGGCAGGCGCGGAATGGGCAGCCGGTTTCAGCGATTAAAATAGAGCAAGAGCCCGATCCCTTGCAGCATCTCCTCCAGCACCTCAATCCGCAGCAGCGCGAAGCCGTCGAAGCCATCGAAGGGCCGGTGCTCATTCTGGCCGGCGCGGGATCGGGGAAGACGCGCGTCATCACGCACCGGATTGCGTACCTGATCGAGCAGCGCGGAGTGGCGCCGGATTCGATCCTCGCAGTGACGTTCACCAACAAGGCCGCCGGCGAAATGGCCGAGCGCGTGGAAAAGCTGATGGGGCACACGTCACTGGCCAAGCCGCTGATCTCGACGTTTCACTCCTTCTGCGTGCGGCTGTTGCGGCGGGATATTGAGGCGCTGAAGGTGGGGAACGATGGACTGACGAAGACGTTTGCGATTTACGACGAGGCGGATCAGCAGGCGGTGGTGAAAGCGGTGATGCGGCGGATGGGGCTGGACGACAAGCAGCTGACGCCGCGCGTGGTGCTGTCGAAGATTTCGTGGGCGAAGAACCACATGATCGATCCGCAGGAGTACTTCCTGCAGTCGACGGACCCGATCAGCGAGAAGGTGGCGCACGTTTTCGAGGCCTATCGCAGGGAGCTGCGCAAGGCGAACGCGCTGGACTTCGACGATCTGCTGCTGGAGGCGGTCCGGGTGCTGAAAGTTTCGCCGGAGGCGCGGGAACGCTACAACCGGCGCTACCGGTGGCTGCTGATCGACGAGTATCAGGACACGAATCGGCCGCAATACGAGCTGATGAAGCTGATGGCCGGTGAAGACAGGAACGTCTGTGTGGTGGGCGACGAGGATCAGAGCATTTATTCGTGGCGGGGCGCCGATATTCGCAACATCCTGGAGTTTGAGAAGGATTTTCCCGGAGCAAAGACGGTGCGGCTGGAGCAGAATTACCGGTCGACGCAGATCATTCTGGAGGCGGCATCGGCGGTGGTGGCGCGCAACGCGCTGCGCAAAGGAAAGCGGCTGTGGACGTCGCGCGAGGGCGGCGCGCTGATTGGGTACTACCAGGCCCCCGATGGGGAGAACGAGGCGCTCTTCATCGCGGATTCGATTCAGAAGTACCTGCGCAAGGCGGGCGCGGAGCAGGACGCGGCGAAGTGCGCGGTGCTGTACCGGACCAATTCGCAGTCGCGCCTGGTGGAAGAAGCGATGCGGCGGTACAACATCGCGTACACCATGGTGGGGGGTTTCTCGTTTTATGAGCGCGCGGAGATTAAGGATCTGCTGAGCTACCTGAAGCTGGTGCAGAATCCGCACGACTCGATCGCGCTCGAGCGGGTGGTGAACACGCCGGCGCGCGGCATCGGCAAAACCACGATGGAGACGCTGGAGCGGATTGCGCTGGAGACAGGGTTGAGCGTGTGGACGGCTATCGATCGGGCGCTCGATCAGAACCTGCTGCCATCGCGCTCGCTGGCGGCGCTGGACGTGTTTCAGGGGATCATCAAGGATGCTCGGGCGATTATGTCGCCGGGGTTCGCGGAGAAGCTGGCCGCGGATGTCGCGCCCGGGAATCTGGCGGCTGCGGCGGATGCAGATACGAGCTTCGCTTTTGGAGCGGCAGCACAGGGAAAGCTGGCGCTCACCCACAACAGCGAGGGCGACGACGTCGTGACGGAGGGGACGGAGTTTGAGCCGGTAGTACTGGGTCCGTCTGACGAAGAGGCAGTGGTGCCGCATGCTGCGGCGAGCGGAGAGACAGAGGCGGTTCCGGGTTTTCGCAAGCCCGGCGATGCGGCGACGCTGCCGGAGCTGATCAAGTTCATCATCGATCGCACAGGCTACATTCGGTCGCTCGAGGAAGAGGGCACGCCGGAGGCGTTCTCGCGAATTGAGAACCTGAAGGAGCTGGCCAACGCCGCGCAGGATGCGCAGGAGCGCGGGGAGACTCTGGCGGAGTTTCTGGATCATGCGGCGCTGGTGAGCGAAGCGGATCAGTACGATCCCGAGGCGCGCGTGACGCTGATGACGCTGCACTCCGCGAAGGGGCTGGAGTTTCCGCTGGTGGTGCTCGCCGGGCTGGAGGAGGGGTTGTTTCCGCATTCGCGCACGCTGAACGATCCGCCCCAGATGGAGGAGGAGCGGCGGCTGTGCTATGTGGGGCTGACGCGGGCGATGGATTCGCTGGTGCTGACGCGGGCGCGGTATCGGCGGCGTTATGGCAACGATATGCCGGAGGCGACGATTCCTTCGCGGTTTCTGGAGGAGATTCCCTCGCACCTGATCGAAGATCTGAGCGGCGGGCGGACGAGGGCGGCGAGCTGGGGCGGCTATGCGGCGAGCTACACGGAGGCGCCGTCGCGATTTGGTCACAGCGGTGGTGACGATTCGAGCTCACGCCACTACAGCTACGAGGACGAGGATCAGAGCCAGTCGAACAGGACGAAGACGCCCGGGAGCGGGCGGCCGGCGCATCCGAACGACACCATTGCGCGGCTTTTCTCAGGACGCGGCGGGGCCGTGCGAGGAGCGCCGGGGAAGAGTGGCCGTCCAAAACCTGACGTTCCCGAGCCGACGGGCGCGAAGGGATTCAGGAGCGGGCAGCGCGTGCGGCACCCGAAATATGGCGAGGGCATCGTCTCCCGGCGCGAGGGCGACGGAGAGGACGCGAAGATTACGGTGCAGTTCTCAGGATTTGGAGTGAAAAAGCTGGTGGAGAAATTCGCGCAGCTGGAGCGGCTTTGATCCCGCTTTCATTTATTCTTGTGCAATACCATTCGCATTAAAACGCCGCCACACGCGGGCGCCCAGGAGTCTATGGCCAATACAAAATCGATTGAAGACAAGGCGGAACGAAAGAAGCTGAAACGCGCGGCCCGCAAAAAGGCCGTCCCCAAAGCGAAGCGCACCACGCCGCGCGGATCCCATAAGAGGAAAGTGCGGAAACTGGCGCGCGGGCAGAGCAAGCGCTGACCGCGGCAGGAACGCGCATCGGAAGGGGCCGGGGCCGGCGAATTTTCTTTCGTCAGCCCCGCGAACCCGTTACACTTTTTTGAACATCCACTCCTCCCCGCAGGAGCTGTCGTTGCCGGATCCATCCGCGCCCCCATCCCGGCCTGAAGGGACCGAATCCAGGTCCCAGATCTTCGCGTGCAAATCGATCGACAAGCTCATCGCGGAATCGGAGCGGCCTGAGCTCGCCCTGAAAAAGACCCTGGGGCCGGTTTCGCTCACGGCGCTGGGCATCGGCGCGGTCATCGGGTCGGGGATCTTCACGGTAATCGGGACGGCGATCGCCGGGCAGCAGTTCCCTACCGCCACCATCGAAAACACGCCGCTCATTGACTACTTCGTTCGGCACACGGCCATGGCGGGGCGTCCGGGCTCCGGGCCGGCGCTGGCTCTTTCGCTGGTGCTGGTGGCGATTGTCTGCGCGTTCACCGGACTCTGCTACGCGGAGCTGGCGTCGATGATCCCGATTGCGGGATCGGCGTACACCTACACCTACGCGACCATGGGCGAGCTGATCGCGTGGATCATCGGATGGGACCTGATCCTTGAGTATGCATTCTCGAACATGTCAGTGAGTGTCGGTTTTGCCGCGCATGTGGTGGATTT
>JASHPM010000395.1 GCA_030038115.1 Acidobacteriaceae bacterium
CGGCTGGACGAGCGGTATTTCGATTTTCATCGCGATTTGCCGCCGGGAATGATTGCGCGGGCGCTGGGCGGATCGGTGGTGTGGCGCGCGGAGCGCAAAGGGCAATGGGCAGCGGTGCTGCGGTTTGAAAGGGAGCCGGGACCGGCCGAAGCGTCTTATTCCGCGCGAGCGACGAGTTCGGCGACGCCTTCGCATTCGCGGTAGAGGGTGGTTTTGAGGGCGGGGAAGGCAATGGCGAGTTCGCCGGGATCGAGGGCGGTCGATAACGAGTGGCCTTCGGTGTAGCGAACATGCTCGGAGTTATAGGTCTTGTAGACGAGCATCCCGCCGGGGCGCAGCGCACCGGGGAGCGCGGTGAATTGTTCGCGCAGCAGACACCAGAAGACGACGATGAGGTCGAGGGGATGGTCCTGGGCGGCCCAGGCGAGGGTTTCGCCGGCGGATTCGCGGCGGATCCCCAGCGTCACGTCAGCGTCGGCCGCACGCCTGGTGGCGATAGCGAGGCCTTCGTCGGAGACATCGGAAAGGACGGCGTCCCAACCGTGCCTGGCGAGCCAGAGAGCGTGGCGGCCGGCGCCGCCGGCGAGGTCGAGAGCGCGACCGGGAGTCAGAGATGCACAAACTTCGACGAACAGGGGATCGGGTTCGGTCGACTGGGCTTCGCCGGCGAGAAACTTCGCGTTCCATCGATCGCGATCTGTGGTCATCATCTTTATGTGACCTTATATGACGCCAGTGAGGTACTGACAGGCGTGCTGTGTCCTCCGTTATACTCGGGGGATGGCGGGGCAGAAAACCTTCTATCTGGAGACGTTCGGCTGCCAGATGAACGTGCATGACTCGGAGAAAGTGATCGGCACGCTGGAGCAGCAGGGCTACGCCCGGGTGGAGACCGAAGAAGCCGCGGACCTGATTCTCTACAACACCTGCTCGATACGCGACAAGGCGGAGCAGAAGGTCTTTCACCGCCTGAACGATTACAAGGCACTGTACAAGCAGGGCAAGCGGTTCGGGGTGCTGGGATGCGTGGCGCAGCAGGAGGGGGAGCGCATCTTCGAGCGCGCGCCGTTCGTGTCGCTGGTTTCGGGATCGGCATCCTATCGGCGGTTGCCGGAGATGCTGGTGCAGATTGAGCAGGGCGCGACGCGGGTGACGGGACTGGACGACCGGCAGACGGAGGAGACGTTCGAGACGGAGTTTACGGCGCGATCGAATCCGCACCGCGGGTACATCACGATTATTGAAGGCTGCGACAAGTTCTGCGCGTACTGCGTGGTTCCGTACACGCGGGGCAAGGAGCGGAGCCGGCGGTCGGAGTCGGTGCTGGCTGAGGCGCGGCGGATGGCGGGCGCGGGGTATACGGAGATTCAGCTGCTGGGGCAGAACGTGAATTCGTATCGCGACCCGGAGGGGAAGCACAGCTTTGCGGAGCTGCTGGCGGCGGTGGGCGAGGTTCCGGGGATTCGCCGGGTGCGGTTCACAACCTCGCATCCACGGGACTTTACGCGGGACATTGTGGAAGCCATCGATGCGGTGCCGACGCTGTGCGATCACGTGCATCTGCCGGTGCAGAGCGGGTCATCGAAGGTACTGCGCATGATGGCGCGCGAATATACGCGCGAGCAGTACCTGGAACGCATCGGATGGATTAAGGGCGCGCAGCGGCCGATCAGCATGACCACGGATATCATTGCGGGATTCCCGGGCGAGACAGCTGAGGACTTCGAGGAGACGCTGGGGCTGCTGGACGAGGTGCAGTACGACGGCGTGTTCGCGTTTAAATACTCGCCGCGGCCGAATACGCCGGCGCTGTCGATGGCGGATTCGATTCCGGATGAGGAGAAGTCGAAGCGTCTGCAGATTCTCCTCGACCGGCAGCGGGAGATCCAGCGTGCGAATTACGAAAAGCACGTAGGCCAGGTGCTGGAGGCGATGGTGGAGGGTGTGAATGCGGCGCGCGGGCAGGTAGTGGGACGGACATCGCAGAACAAGACGCTGAACTTTACCACGGGGCAGCCGATTGCTCCGGCGCCGGGCGTTTATGTGCCGGTGCTTGTGACAAAAGCTTTCCCGAACAGTCTGGTGGGAGAAGCGGTACAGTAGCGAGGGGACACGATGGAAGTAGAAATGAAAATCCGAGGCCTGATGGTCGATCCGTCGACGAATATGCCGGTCGTGATCCTCAAAGACCCGAAGAGCGAAGCGGTGCTGCCGATCTGGGTGGGGTTGTACGAGGCGAACGCCATCCAGCTGGAAGTGGAGAAGGCGACGACGGCGCGGCCGCTGACCCACGATCTGCTGAAGAACGTGGTGCTGGGGCTGAATGCGCAGGTGCAGCGGGTGGTGGTGTCGGAGCTGCGCGGCGATACGTTCTATGCGGTGATCTGGATGGAGCAGGACGGGGAGATTGTGGCCATCGACGCGCGGCCCTCCGATGCGCTGGCTCTGGCGCTGCGCTCCGACTGCCCGATTTTTGTCGCCGAAGAAGTGCTGCACGCGGCCAAGGTACTGCCCAACGCCGCCGATACGCAGCCGACGGAGCAGGATGTGCGGCGCTGGCTGGAGAACCTGGGGGACGAGGACCTGGGGAAATACAAGATGTAGGGGCGGGGACTGAGTCTCCGGGCGCGGTGGATGGAATGCGCCCCATCACGAGACAAGTTGAGAACAATTAGTACCTGAGATCACTGAGTGTCCTTCGCGAATCGAGATCATGGATCAGTTGCCGCCGAGCTGGGCAGCCAAAGTGTATTGCCGTCCGGAAACCCGACGAGAACACCCAAAGTCAGCGTGGTGCTGACGACGTACAAGCGGGCGCACATTCTGCCCGCGACCATTGACAGCATCCTTGCGCAGACTTTCAGGGACTTCGAGCTTGTTATCTGCGACGATTGCTCGCCGGATGAGACAGAGAAGGTGGGCAGGGAATACGAACGGGCTGACCCCCGGGTACGGTACCAGCGAACGGCGAAAAACATCGGCATGCCAGGAAATCTCAATGCGGGAATCCTGGCGTCGTCCGGCGACTACATCGCCAATCTCCACGACGGCGACCTGTATGAGCCAACGCTGATTGA